>WAQA01000233.1 GCA_015520475.1 Candidatus Bathyarchaeota archaeon
AGGGAGATGGACATGTCCTGGAGATCCGTATAGAATGGTGGAGTCCTATCTGGAGTTGCTTCAACAGTTAATGTGGATCCAGAAGCTATTACCGGGACGGGAAGGGTTGATACGAGAACTTGAAGTAAGAGAAGAAAAGAGAATACTATTGAGGTATACCTTCTCATAAGCATGACTTCCCCTTTCTAGTTCAGATACTATTTATTGTTAAATCTTTAGGATAAATATTTATTTAAAGTTTCCAATTTATAAGATTATTTATATGTTCAGGCTAATAATATTTATATCATTTGCTCCAATCCGTGTGCGGGTTTAAGGATCGATTATGAAAGGAGAGTGAATCTTATCTGAAGACCCTTACACTTATCAGTTTCATTAAGGACATAGCATCAATCAACTTTCACAGCAATCACTATCCGTTCAAGATAGACTTGGCTGTAACATATAAGTGCAATTCTAGATGCTTAACATGTAATACGTGGAAGGTTTATCTTGAGAGGCCCATAGATGCTGAGAAGGAACTCTCAAAAGAGGAGCTTGAGAGATTCTTTGAGAGATATAACAGGTTCTTCTGGTTAAGTATAACCGGTGGGGAACCATTTCTCAGGAAGGACTTAAGCGATATCGTTCGATACGCCTTTGAATCCTCTCCAACAATGAAGATCTTGAATATTCCAACGAACGGCATGCATCCTAATCTTGTGAAGAACTCGGTTGAGAGGATCCTGAATGATACGGAAATACCGTACTTCATGGTTTCGGTTAGTTTAGATGGGCCGAGAGATATCCATGAACGGGTTAGGAGAGTGAATGGATCATGGAAGAAAGCTATAGAAACTATAAAGGCACTGGAGAGGCTTAGAGCAGAAAATCCGAATCTAATCGTGACCTTTGAACATACAATCTCCCAATTCAATGTTGGAGCATATCATGATCTTTTAGCTGCTCTAAAAGAGGAAGGACTTACAGAAGTCTTGAAGAATCACACAGTTACATTCATGCATCACGGACAACTATACCACAACAGTATTTCTGAGGTAAAAAGTAAAGAGGATATTCGAATCTTATATGACACTATCAGAAAGAGAGAGAGCCGCTTCAGTTACTTGGGATTCATCAGAGAGATATATCTAACTCTCTTCGAAGATTACATCAACCAACCGAATAGACAGGTTCTCACATGCACAGCCGCTTCTAGAAGCTGCTTCATCGATCCATACGGAGACGTATATCCATGCGTCATCTGGAATGAAAAAATCGGAAATTTAAGAGAGGTAGACTACGACTTATATGCAGTAATGGAATCGGAAAAGGCGGAGAGGATTAGAATGCATGTTAGAGAAGGGATATGCCCAGTATGCTGGACTCCATGCGAGGCTTATCCAGCCATGATAACAAACCCGCTTAAAGCACTATTAAAATCAGCCTTCCTAAAGACACGGAATCTGATAAGATAATCCAGAAGCCCTAATCTACAAGGAGTATTCTCCGCTCATAAAAGAAAAAGAAATATTCATCATAACATATTTAATAAGGGAGAGAGACGCTTCCGCATCTATTTATATTTTTATGTGGAATGTGACCGTGATGAAGACAGAGTCATCCTTAGAGAGAGCTATACTCAATGAGATACAGAGGAACCCCTCCATATCAGATGAGGATTTAAGGAGGAAACTCTTCAATAAAGGATTTAGGATAAGCATCGACATGTTAACGATGAAGAGATACGAGATACAGAGGGCCTATGAAGAGGAAAGAGAGTTCCAGAAGAGACTTCTAGAAGCGAATAAAAGAATGAAGGCACTAAAAGAGGAGGCTAAATACTCCTTCACATCAACTTATCTTGGTGGACATTTAGAGTATCCCATAAGCGGAGTTGAAGGATACATAAGATTGACAGAGAACTATTTATATTTTATACCTAAGAGGCTCATAGATGGAAAGTTTGTGACTTTTGAGACTTCATTGGATGATATAGAAGATTTAGAGATTGTGACGGAGAAGGAGATAACTCTTAAAAGATTTCTTCTTCTAGGACACTTAGCCTTAGCATTTCCGGAGAAGAAGAGATATTTGAAGTTAACCTTTAGCGACAGGAAAGGATTAAAGCATCATCCAATCTTCCACGTTGAAGATTTAGAGGGAGCAACCAGGACCCTCTGCGATGTATTGAGGAATAAACATCATAGTAAGGGAACATAGCTTTCAGGAATGAAGAATTGTGTTATGATAGATTCACAATAATATTTCACAGGGGTTTTCCTCTAGTATTATATATGATACCACTGTTGTCGGATAGTTAACATTCTATAACTATCCGTTCCACCTCAGCCTTTTTAAGGTTTCATAGGCGGCTTTCGGGGACAACGGTAAAGCACCCCACATCGGAAGTTTAGCGGCTATGTTCCAGGCGGCTATCAGATGCCTATCCGCTTGGAAGCCGCATCCTCTACATTTATAAACGTGCCCATTCGGCTTACTCAGTTCGCCACATATCGCGAGATAGTATCTTCTGCAATCTTTCATAGGGAGGAGAGGGAAGATCAGCCTATTTATAGGCTCAGCATTATCTTTTTTCCTAATGATACTGTACGCCACATCTGCCTCTAAATAACAGCTTAGGCTAGGAATTGGAAAGGATTCGGGGAGGATGAATCGTCATGGGATTACCGCTCTTCTTTCAATTATGGACTTTATACTTGCAGTTTCAGTGATTGACATCCCCTCCTTAGAGTGGAAGGTTCTCGGTTCCTCAGCCCCTCCAACCCAACCAAAATCCCAGACACCACCAAATCAAACCCAACACAAACAAACCACATCAACCATCAACACAATTCACCATATGACTCAAACCATAAACCTTCTCACCGAAAACTTTGTAAACTCGTAGAGGACGATGACTACAAAGCATAAACCGATAATTGATTCAACAACTCCAGATCTTAAGTTGAAGCCATAAACTGTTGGGTCAAATGGAAGAAATAGTTTCACGCCGCCAAAGAAGAAGTCTGGGATTATATGGGCTGAGTAGCCGAGAAGAGAGGAGAATGCATAACCAGCATAATGAAAGACAAGAACTACAACGATAAACGCCAAGAGAGAATGTGTTATACTTCTATGAGTCCATATAGGAGTTGCAGATAGAAAACCGAAAGAGATTAACGGAGTGATTAAGTAATGATCCGACATCGGAAGAGAAACTGAGAGGATGGCAGCTAAGAGATCATGAAGACTACGCCTTCTAAAGACGAGAACGAGCAGAACCGCAAGGAGTATATGGACAGCGTCATTCATAACTTCTGTTTAGATCCTAGTCAAAATAAAAGGTTTGAGGAGAGAATGCATCCTAAATTGTTAAGAAATATGATATTTAATTATTGGGGGAGACATGGTGAAGGTTGGATCCATTCTCTGGCATAGAAGAGGACGCTCAATCCTAGAGACCTTCAATCTTTTCAAGGATTCAGGATTCGATGGGGTAGAGGTTACAGTATCAGAGAAGGAATCATCCATCCAGTCAATATCTGACAGAGGATACTTAAGGATAGAGAAACTTGAAGATGACTGTAAGAGGCTGCGTTCAGCCAGCAGATCCGTCGAGTTGGAGATACATAGTGTAAGAAGCGGATTATTATGGAAGTATCCGTTAACGTCGGAGGAGCCAAGAGTGAGGAAAACCGCTGAGAAGATAGTTGAGAAGGAGCTTAGGGCAGCGTCGAAGCTTGAAGCAGATGCTCTGCTCGTCGTTCCTGGAGTTGTAACTGAAAGTATATCATATGACGAAGCATACAGGCTTGCTCTTTCAGCATTGAAGAGACTCTCCAGAGTAGCCGAGGAGGAGAACATATATATAGCCATAGAAAATGTGGAGAATAACTTCTTGCTGAGCCCTCTTGAAATGAAGAATTTCATCGAGGATATTGGAAGTGAGAAGGTTGGAGTCTACCTAGATATAGGGAATATATTAAAGCTGAAACAGGCGTATCCACAACATTGGATAAATATATTGTCTGAACATATCAGGAAGGTTCATGTGAAGGACTATAATAGGAGATTGAATAGCATAACTTATCTATTTCAGGGGGATGTTAACTGGCCTGAGGTAATCAGGGTTCTGAAGGAAAAAGGATATAATGATTATTTAACCGCGGAGCTTCCACCTTACAGGATGTTTCCTGAAATATTCTTTAGGGACTTAGCTGAAAAGATTCGTGTTCTGATTGAACTCTGATGACCTCCATAAGAGCGGTGACCTCC
>WAQA01000234.1 GCA_015520475.1 Candidatus Bathyarchaeota archaeon
CTGCAAGGTTGTATGCTGCGAGGCTGCCGGACCATCCGCATCCGATCACTGCAACCCTAATCCTGGAGGCCCCCTCTACAATTCTTCACTATGATTTTTGGGTTTATAAGTGTACCGTGGAGGATTATAGAGGCCCAGTTGATGCGGGGGGGGTCTTTGATTTGTTTTGGAAAACCTTATATCTTTGTTGTGTAGAAAACTACATAACAAGTTAAAAATTTACAGGCGATAGTTAATGAGAACATCATCCATAAAGATAGCGTTGATAGCGACATTCGCTTCTCTACAAGCCCTCCTAACAATCTTCCCATTCACCATAACGGTAGGCGTCTCAGGACAGATTACGCTCGGCGTTATAGGCGGACCATTAATAGGAATACTACTCGGTCCAGTGATGGGGGGACTAGCTGTCCTAATAGGATCTCTTGCAGGAGTATTCCTAAACCCCTCAGGCGCAATCTTCGGAGTGTTATCCGTCATCCCCCCATTCTTCGGGGCTTTAGGGGCTGGATGCGTAAGGGAGCGGAGGAGCTACCTTGCAGGGATAATCATCCTAGCATCACTACTCATATTCTATGCCCATCCATATGGTCGAGAAGCACCCCTCTATCCATGGCTCCACATAATAGCGATGATCATCGCCTTCTCCCCAATCGCAGGCGCCGCCGGCTCAGGATTCCAGAGGATAGAGGATAATAGGAAGCATATGCTTGGATTCAGCGTATTCATAGCCGCCTTCATAGGTGTCTTAACAGATCATATTACAGGCAGCGCCCTAGGAATGTGGTACTTCTATCTGTACTTCCCACCGGGAATTACACCGAACATCTGGAATCTAATAATGTACATATACCCGATTGAGAGGATTGTATCTGCAATCCTCATCTTACTGATAGCAACACCAACCTATTATGGTCTGAGGAGGGCGGGTTTCATAGGGCTGATTAGGCGGGGAGGCCGCTGAGAACAGCACTGTTCTCCCAGGACAAGACCTGCGGGTAACTGAATATTACATGGGTGACACCTAACCTCTTGAAGTCTGAGATGATACGTGTAAGTTCGCTGCGACACGTACATATCGCGAACTCCTCTAGGATATCATCTGGAATCTCATCTAGGAAATCCTCAAGCCTCGAATCCTCCGCCAACAACCTCTTAAACCCTCTAAGCCTCTCATAGAATCCAAGCCTCTTCAATGTACTATCAGACGCTCCAAGGGCGACAGTGGCAGAGGAGACCCTTAGGAGTTTATATAATGATTCATCTCTAACCTTATATATGTAGGAGGGGGCGTAAACCCCAACATATAGACCGTCTTTACCATATGAGTTCAGAATGTTCACCGCCCACTCAACATGCTTCGGCCTAGCATAATTCAATAGAACCCCATCGAAGAACCTTGAGATCTCTAATAGCCTCCTTCCCTGAGCCCCAATCCATACTTTAACGTTGAATCCTTCTCTTCGGAGCCCAGCATCTATCTCCTCCCTCACCCTTATAAGCAGGTTTGGTAGGGACTTAACGGTTGAAACGTCTATCCCAACCCTCCTGAGCTGATTTATATCCCCCGGACCTATACAGACCTCGAAACGCTCCCCATAGAGATCCATCAATGTCACTAGAGAGTTGATTATATGGTTTGGCCTATGGATTAATGGACTTAACAGGCCGAGGCCTATCCTTATCTTACTGGTTCTCTCAGCCACTGCAGAGGCGATAACCGGGGAATACCTTAAGGATGGGGAGTCAGCCACCCATATATAATGGAGGCCTAACCTCTCCATCTCAACGCTTGACTCGACAATATCCTGTAACCTCTCATCTGCATTTACGCCCAATCCATACTTCATATCCTCTTCCATGCCTCCGCAACCTTAATTATAGATTCAGCCTCATCCACGCCGAATGGCGGCCCATAAACCACCTCATCCACATGGATCCTCTCCAGTGAGAGGAGGGAGTTACAGATATCCCCTGCATCTCCATAGAAGATCATCTCATTAAGCATCTCGTCATCAACAAGTCTGGCAGCCGCATCCAACCCTCCCTCCGCAAGAGCCCTCCTCAAGATTAACACATCATCAACCCTTATCCGTGAGAGAGAAAGTATGCTTAACGGAGTGTCAGCCAGGATGAATGCAACTATCCTCCTTGCCGATTCAAGATGCTTCCTCTCAAGAGTTAACATCGTCGGCAACCAGACAACTACGCATATATCCTCGATTGAACGGTTCACCTTCTCAGCGCCTCTCCTAACGGCGCATACCGCCTCCTCCAAGTACGTTTTGGGGCCGCTTAGGATTACACCGTCGGAAACTTCACCGGCTAACTCAAGCAGCCTCAACCCCCTAACACCGAAGAAGATGGGGATCATATGACTGTATGGGCAGCAGAGACTATACCTCCTTAGATTAAGGCGGCTGCTCCTATGAGAAACTATCTCCCCACGCCATATCCTCCTTAGGAGAGTTGCTGTTTCACGCATCGATGAGATGGGCTTCTCAACCTTTACACCCATACTCCTTAAATGTTGGAGGCCGCCTACTCCTATTCCAAGCCTGAACCGTCCCCTCCCAACCTCGCTCAGAGAAGCCGCAGCCCTCGCTATCGTAGGAGTATCCCTGAAGAATATACTTGTGATTCCTATTCCAACATTCAGATAAGTATTCATAAGTGTGAATGAAGCCTTAACGAAGACGTCATATGGCTTATCGAGATCCTCACCTATCCATACGCAATGGAAGACATTCTCATCTATAGATCTGAGGATGCTGATCAACCTGTCCCTCTGAATACTGCTTGTAACACCTATATCCAGCATCATACCGCATCAAAGATAAAAGAGAGTGAATATTTACATTTAAGGATTCGATTGGTTGAGGCTATAATGGATGGTGGAGGTCTCATCGGACAGGATGAGGCTGACACTTAATGGTGATCAAGATGGGGAGATGTAACATAGAGGTTATAGCCCTAGACCTAGACGGGACATTAATGTATAATTCATACACGAGGATGGTATTCTCCGATGCTCTTAAGGATGCATCAAACAGGACCGGTAGAAGATTGGAGGATGTGAAGTGGGAGTTTGAGAGGTTAAATGAGAGAACGATGGGTACACTAAAATACTTTGATTGGAACTGGAAATTCAAGGTTCTAGGCAGCAGATTAACGTTTGAAGAGTTAATCGTGAAGTATAGACATGCAGTAGAAGGGAAAGTTTATGAAGATGTCCATCCATTCCTAGAGGCTGTTAAGGGGAGATACAGGCTTATATGCGCCACAAACGGTTTTAAATCGATTCAGACACTTAAGCTCTCCATTGCAGGAATCAAGGATTACTTCTGGAAGATCTTCACGGCTGATCAATGCGGAGACATTAAACCGCATATAAGATTTTTCCAGGCGTTGATTGAGGAGGCTGGTGAAGAGGCTGAATCGATAATGTTCGTAGATGACCTGTTAGATATAGCCGTTGAGGCTGGGAGGACAGGGATGATCAGCGTATGGCTGGACAGGAAGGGGAACTTTCATGGGAGGATGGACAATGTAATCGCCGTGAACCGCTTAACAGACTTGATCAGCATGCTCCGGTAGGATGCTCCTATAGGAGGGGCGCCGCGGATCCTCCTCCGCGTGGATCAGCCACGAACATGTATACGCCATCGCTTCTCCTGAGGGCTGCATGAACTATCCCGGTTCTAGGTGATTGCTGACCTATTCTAGTGATCCATCCGGGCATGTCTTCCCCGCCTATATCACCTTCTACAATTGCCTCTTTAGATCCTTTGCTCCATGATGTTAGGATGTATCTGGGAGCGTCAACAGCCCTAGAGAGGGACATTCCATAATCAGCTATGTTGATGAAGACTTCGGCGTGTATCTGAGGTCTTAAATCTCCCCCAGCACATCCTATCATGTAATCGTTATTTTTATGCCTCGCCAATAAGATTGACAGGGTATGCAGCGGCCTCTTCCCCCTCTCCGGTCTGTTCGGGAGGGATGGGTCTCCGGCGAAGCCTGCCCCCCTACTCTGGAATGGTATCTCATACGCAACAATTCCTGAACCGAAATTGTAGAATATGCTCTGTATAAAGCCTACAAGGTTTCCTTTATCATCTGCTGTGACGAAGAATGTTGTATCATTCCTGTTCAGCATTCCTCCATCGGACAGGTCTCCCCGTAACCTTTCAATTAGATACTCTGTTGAGAGGAGATGCTTTATAGGTGTCTGGTAATATTCTGGGTCTGCTACGTATCGATCTCTATCCTCATAGACTTTAACGGCGAGGTTGAAGAAACGCGTAATCCTCTCATGGCTGTTGAGGGGTAACCGGCTGATACCTGAAGCCTCGACTGCCTTTAGAAGTTGAAGCGTTGATATTCCCTGAGTGTTCGGAGGCAACTCATACAATTCATAATCTTTATAGTTGCATCTGATAGGTGTTACCTCCTCACCTTTATGTTCAGCGAAGTCCTCATATGTTATTGGAACCCCCTGCCCCCTCAACTCCTCAACAATCACCTCTGTAAGGCTGCTTCTGTAGAAGGCATCTATCCCCCTCCTAGATATGCTGCCTAACACTTTAGCCAGTTTTGGGAAGCGGATGAATGATCCCATCTTCAATCCGCCGAAGACCCTATTCCACCCATCATACTCAGAGAGGCTCTCCATGTTTGAGGTGACTGCCTGAGCTAGGGGTTCCTGGACGTAGAAGCCGTTCATCGCCAATGAACGGGCCTTCCTAAGCAGCAGGCCTAAATCGATGGATCCGTAATTCTCATTCATCCATCCCCACAGATCCACCAGGCCAGGCACAGTGACGGTTAATGGCCCCCTAACAGGATTCTCAGCCAAGTACTCTTCAACCGGGAACTCTCTAGGGGATCTTCCAGACCCGTTATAGGCGATTATCTCCCCATTCCCATTCAAGGCAAGTAGGAAGCCGTCCCCTCCAATCCCGCCTGTGTTCGGCAGTAGAACTGAGAGTATACTGCTCACTGTAATTGCAGCGTCAAACGCGTTTCCTCCATCCTCTAAGACTTTGATTCCCATTAGGGTTGCAAGGTGTATCTGTGATGAGACTCCTCCTCTACCACTTAAAGCCGCGAATACAGGCATAGAATATCCCCTGATAAGCGCATATACCATTTATCACTCTCATAATCTAAATCTTTCTATGCCGCCCAACATCTCCAGTGACGGGGCATCATTAGGCATCCTCTAACCTTTTTATTATGAGGAACATATCAGATATCTTGGTGATTTTATTGTTCGGGGTTGTTCTGATAACCTGTCCGGTTGAGAGGGCTGAGGACATAGCTAAGGTTATACTTGATAGGAGATTGGCTGCATGCATCAACATCATCCCAGAAGTCTCAAGCCTATACTGGTGGGAGGGGAAAGTTAACATCGACAGAGAAGCGTTGCTGATAGTGAAGACCAGGATGGATCGGATTGGCGATCTTGAGAGGGCCGTTAAGGAGATTCATCCATACGATGTCCCGGAGATAATTGCTCTACCAATAGTTCAGGGGAGCAGGGAGTATATGGATTGGATAGGTAGGGAATTGGAGGGATCCTCTAAATGATCCCTTACCCTCCCAAAATCAAATACGGCTGAGAACTGTAGGCTTGCATTTGAATCTTGAGGGTTATCCTGGAATCATCATTCATCCCTGCATTGGGACCTGTTGACTTAACCATCCAAGCCGAATAGGCCACACCCTAGAGAGATTAAAATTACATACAAACAACTTTAGATTGATTTGGGTCTCCCTTGAGGTTATCTGTAAAAGTTTATATTTAGAGTTGTATTGGGGATGTGGTTTTCTCTGTGGAGGATCAGTCTCTCTTCGGCTGTATTGGACATTTACGGCATGGCGGATTACCGTTCCATCCCTCATTTATCATTCTAGTTACAACCCTGAATATGTCTGATCCCTTCGTAAGTGAGAGCTTAGCTGGGCCAACCTTCCCATCTATAACGAGGCCTTCCTTCCTCAGCTCCTTCTCTACGGCTCTACCGGTCAATTTGCATCCAGGAGCCCTCCATATCATGGCTGGAACCTCCCGTATCCTTCCGTCCTCATCAACTATCTTCCCTCTCCCTTCCATCCATCCTGTACAGTGAACGTTTGCAGCTGCCTCTGCAACGTGCCTAGCGCTGTTCGGCTCCATATCCGTTCCTAGGAAGAGAACCCATCCGCCGGCTCTTATCAGCCTTCCAAGGGGACTATCAATCCCGAATGCACAGACCTTCTCATGATCAGCCAAGAATTTCTCAGCGTCCTTCCCGAACGCTGCCAGCGGATGCGTCGGATGGACACTTCTTAGAACGCCCTTCCTTAACCTGAAAACCTCCGTGATTCTACCGTTGAATGATGGAGTTGTCCTCTTATCATAGACCTCTACTTTTCCATGGTTGAATGTAGGCATCATGATGAGGCCTTCCTCCCCAACAACCTCTATCAACGCATCTATCACAGCGTCTGCCCCGCCCTCTACATGGCCGAAGCTGCTGAGTGAACTGTGCACCATAACCTTGTCTCCCCTCTTAAGACCCATCCTCCTAAGTTCAGCGACTATATCCTCATTCCTGACAACATTCTTCGCTTGGAGTTTTACGAATCCAATCTCCTCCATTAACTCGAAGAACTTGAGTATCCGCCTCAGATCTATCCATGCTGAATCAGCAATCTTCCTGTTGACAGCGTATCTCACAAAGTCTCCATCATGAACTGTCCTTATTAATCCTCCTACTTCAGGGTTCAGCTGCTTCATCCTCTCAAGTTCATCTATCAAGTCTTTCTCATCAATCTTGATGTTGATGAGCGAGAGTATCCTTTCAAGCGGTGCCTTTCCACCGCACATCACTATCGCCCCTATTATCGCCAGCTGCTTTCCATTGTATTCTGGGAGACGCTGCCACATATCATATAGGTAGCACTCCGCAATGTCTAGGATACTTCTCTCTCCATCAACCCAGTATAGGATGCTCATGGAGACCCCGGTCTCCTTAATCGCCGCAGCCTTATCTATGGGTAGATCTTCAAGGTGCGGGTAGGCTCCGCTGCGGGTTCTTACTGGAACGAGACACCAGGCCCTCGCAGCCCTTCTATGTAGAGAGTATGGATTATCAGCCTCCACCATCTCCCTGCCTGATCTCTCCTTTTCAAGCCAGACCGATAGGTCCCTTATTCGATCATCTATAACCCGCTTGACTTTCTGACGCTCATCCTCATCAACGAATCTTAAAGCGGAGAGAAGCTTCTCCTTCACCCTATCGAAGAGCCAATTCAAGTATCTTTCGCCGCGGTTAGATTCAAGCGCCTCAAATAGTCTATTCTTCTCTTTGGATACGGCCTTCTCCAGGTAATCTAGGATGTTGTTCTGGTCGAGATCCGCTAGGACGTATAGGAGGGCAGCTGAGAATGCAACTGTTAATTTGAGTTCTTTCTCGTCGAGTTCATCCGGGGTGTCCCAGCTGCTATGGTAGGATCTGTATGGGATGTTCCAGATTTCTATGGTTGGTACGCCAATGTTTGGATCAGCGATTATTCCCTCTCCTCCTGGACTGTGAAAGCCAATCTTCCAGTCAAAGCCTTCTATTCCAGATTTAAATTCGTCATGTAAGATTTCTGCTATGCAGTCGATGAAGGAGGGGGAGGAGGAATGGTTCAATTTAACCTTTGTTATCGCCCCCGTCTTCTCCCGGTCTGCACCTACACAGTCAGGGTTTAAGGCTGCGAGTATCTTAACTCCTCGATCTTTAAGCCTCTCCAGTACAGCTAATGTTCCGAAACTCTCAAATGTAAGGAGCATTCGTATCGTACGTTTAGGAGGACGGAGCTTCCCGTTCATGATAAGCCTCTTCAGGCAGCCTAGAGCCTCAAGCGTTACAGCGCATCCTGAAGCATTGTCTATGGCTCCAGGCTCGAATAGATGGGCGGCTATAAGTATCTCCCCAGCCTTCAAGTCTCTCCCCTTCACGGTTCCCGTCAACCCTTTTACGGTGCCTCCGCTGAATTCGGCGTTGACCTCTGCCTCCAAGAGTACGTCTGGATGCTGCTTGATGTACTCTCTAAGTTCATCCCCCATCCTCCTTGAGAGTGAAAAGCCGAAGCATCTGTTCCTGAAGCACCAGTATGGCCACCCGCCGTAACCGAACTTCATCCATGCACGTGCATCTGGAAGATCCTTCTTACCTACATCAGATATTATGCCTAAGACCTTGTGTGGGGTGATCCTCTGCATTATGTCGAATACGCTCATCCTAGTCAGCACAATCTTATCCTGTAACTCTTTAGGATCTAATCTTTCAAGATCTTCGTAGCTGTCTATTACGACGACTTTTCCTCTAACCCCTCCTGGAGGGGTTGGAGCGCTTAGAAAGGCAAGGGATAATGGCTCCTCCAGATAATCAGCAAGCACCCTATTCTCATCTACAATCTTCAATGTTGCGTTCTTAACTGTCCATACCTCGGGGATCGTCCATAACCCCAAACCTTTCCTATCAGAAGTTTCGATTTCAAGGATCTCTATCTCATCAAGCCCATAATCTTCCATCCTACGTTTGCAGTTCTTGATTGTCTCATCGAATCTGTCGAAGGAGCAGTACCTATCATTCTCATATATCTCCTTAACGGTCTCCTCTGTCTGTTTACCTGACACTTCAGGGAGGATGGTCCCTATGAGATCTATCATCTCTACGCATCTCCTAATGGGACTTAAGGGATGGATTAATTAAATTATAAGTCTTCCAGATATTAATAATAGTTTAGTTTGGTATTGGAGTTTGGAGTTTTATTATTGGTTCCTGTCCTTTTCAGGTTTATTTGATGGGCAGAGATGGGGTAGGGGGCATCTCCAGCATTCAGGCTTCAAGGCCTTACAGACTCTTCTGCCGTGGGCTATCAGGAGCATATGCACTGAGAAGTAATCTTTAGGTTCATAGAGTGATTGGAGGCTCTCCCTAACCTCCTCATATCCTCCATTATC
>WAQA01000235.1 GCA_015520475.1 Candidatus Bathyarchaeota archaeon
CATTTATAAGCGAATCTATATCATCCATTCTCTCGGACAATTTAACCTTCAACTTAACCACCGGAGGGAAGAGGCATTATATCAACTTGGTCTCCATCGTTCAGCCTTAACTTTTTCAGGCTTGAATGATCAATCAGTCTATTGTTAACGCTTATCATAATATCATCCCTAATACTTCCCGAACCATTAATTATAAGGTTGATTCTCTCGCCTATGGAACAGCCAAGCTCCTTAATTAAGGAGTAGAAGCCAGAATCGCCTTTAAGGTTTAATATTCTCTCTTCTACGCCAATCCTATCCCTTAGACTTGCGTAGAATCTTACTTTAACCTTAACGTTAAGTTCACTGGGAATATTCTGTAACCTCAAGATCTTATCCTCCGCCGACAGGTGGGAGTATGGCAACCTCATCGCCATCCCGCAATCTATAATCAAGATTTGAGGATCTACCATTAACTAGGATATAGTAATTCTTCAGGATTGGTAGTCCATCATCCTCAAATACCACTTTCCCCTTAACCATCCTGAAGATCTCGCCTCTCCATTCTTCTGAGACGTCTGGATGTCTCTCAGGCACATGATTAAAGAGTAGATTAGCTAGGTTAGTTCCATCCTCAACCTCATATAATTCTTCCTTTACATCAAGTAGTTCACGCAACCTTCCAAAATACTTCACCTTAACGATCAAGGAATATCCACCCGATCACTTCTAAGATACTACTTAAACTTAAAGTTGCATCTGATATATAGGTTTGTTACGTGGGGGTTCCTTCACATCAGGAGAACGCTCTCTCCCATTAGGGATCCTTCCATAACGATCCATTTAAATCCTCCATAAAGCCTGTTCAGACTGGATGAACCTACTTGAGGCAGATGTTTCCATCAACAGCCTCCTCAACGGAACTATGATACTTAAGCCATTAAGAAACTTTCCAGCGGCGGAACGGTGACTCATGAACATGTTAATCTTAACTCTTCAAGTTTAGAGGGCATCAATCTTGAAACTGCGTATATGATCCTCTGCGATGGGGAGACTGTCCAACGCCCTTTGAGTAGATCCTTTAAGAAGGGAAGATTTAAGACTTATATCTTGATTATAGTATTGATGGGAAGATTCGGAGATGTATAAGAAGAAGATTCTGATCTGTCCGAAATGTAACTTTAAATTTGACGTTAGTTATGCTAGGACATTTGCATGCGCCGGATGCCCCTCATCAGTCTCATGTGGTTATGTTAGATGCCCAAAATGCGGCTTCGAATTTCAAACAGAGAGGGGAATTCAACAGTATTAGGGATAAAAGCTATTCTTAACTGTAATTCAATGTTAAGTGAACTATTTCATCCTCTTGGATTGGGTCCTCGCGGATAGGAGGCTTCTAGAAGGAGCCAATTTAGAATGGGAAAGTTCATTTTATCTCGTCTCTTCCGCAAGGAAACTCGGCGAGGACGAATCTTGAAGGATCTTTAAATACTGTTTATTTTTTGGTTGGCTCTGTCTCCTAATAATCGGAGTTGAAAGGAGGAAAACAAGAGAGGCTGGAAGTAATTCACTTTCGATTGATCCTGGCTACTGTTGATAGCTGAAGCAGCAGCTTCTTTGCATCCCTGATATTCTCAGTCTCCCTTCTACAGTCAGGACATATTCTCATCGCTCTTCTCACAGCATCCATGAACTTTTCATATACGTTAACCTTCTCAGTTACCCTCTTGATCGCCCATTCAATCTGAGGCTCCGGCATGAAACGTCTTCCACAGATAGAACAGCTGATGAGTTGGACCTCATTGGTTATATTCGTTAGGTTTCGGTTATCCGTCAGCATCTGATATTTCTTCGTTAATTTTATAGCTTCTGTTGGACATTCGTCTTGGCAGAACGCGCAGAATGAGCAGTGACCATAATTAACTTTTATCAGTCTTTTCTCGTTGCCGTCGATGATGTCGATTGCCTTTGAGCTGCAGACTTGAGCGCAGGCACCGCATCCAATACATTTCTCCCCGTCAAATTCATGGAGACCTCTGAAACCTTCAGGAGCATCCCAGTAATTCTCCTCCATACTTAACGTTTTATCCAGTGCCTTCGCGATTGCTGAGACTATGGCTTGAGGCCTAGGCGGACACCCTGGAACATAGAGGTTTACAGGTACAATCCGGTCTGGAGGGCCAACCATCGGGTATCCTCCATCAAATATCTCCATTGTAAGAGCACAGTTTCCAATGGCTACCACAAGCTTAGGCGGCTGAATCTTCTCATATGAGGCCTTAAGCTCCTCTCTCCCCTTTACGTTTATGCCTCCGGTTATTGCAAGTACATTCGCCTCTTCAGGTGATGAGACAACCTCTACATTCAACTCTCCAAGCTTATATCTTGGAACTAGACATTCAAATATCTCTACGTCGCATCCATTACATCCAGCGGACATGAAACGGTATATGGAGATTTTATTGCTCATGGACTTCACCTCTAACTTACAGTTGCACCTCTCTCCTCCTTCCAGTCTTTACGTCGATGACTGTTACACGATCAGTACAAGCGAAGCATGGATCAATACTTTCAATTATAACCCTAGCATTCTCCAGTCTTTCCCCTCGAAGCATCTCAATTATCGCGTAATCATTCGCGAATGAGGGGGTTCTCACCTTAACCCTTTCAGGCATATTTGTACCGTTAGATTTGATGTAGTAGAAGAGCTCACCTCTTGGAGCCTCAACCCTTCCAATCTCCTCTTTCACCAATGGCTCTCCAGGCTTCACAGAGATCTCTCCTTCTGGAAGGTTCTCTATGGCCTGATCTATTATGCTTATGCTCTCAAACGTTTCTCTCGCCCTGACAAGAGACTTAGCATAGACGTCACCATCATCCTCTGTGATAACTTCGAAGTCGAGTTCTCCATATGCAGCGTATGGATCATCCCTTCTTATGTCGCTTTTAACTCCTGATCCACGGAGTGTAGGTCCTACAGCGCCAACTTCAAGGGCCTTCTTCCTCGTGAGGACACCTACGCCCTTAATCTTCTCAGTGAAGACTCCATTGTCGTCTAGAAGAGACATTATATAATCTGAGAGGCTTCTTAGGTTCTTTAGCACTTCACGGACTTTCTCAGCCTTCTTTAATGTTATGTCCCTTCTAACGCCCCCCACCGTATTGATCAGATAGTTTATTCTGTTTCCAGTTAAGTATTCAAGCAGATCTTGAACATGCTCCCGCTCAACCATGATTCTCAAGAAAGCTTCATGTTCATGGAGTGTATGGGCTAGCACGCCGAACCATAGATAATGACTGTGTAGCCGCTCAAGCTCCATATAGATACATCTTAGATACTTTGCCCTTTCCGGAACAGGAGTATCCGTTATCTTCTCAACGGTCTGCGCATAACATAGGGTATGTACTCCAGAGCATATGCCGCAGATACGTTCTGCAAGGGCTAGATTCTGCATGTAAGTCTTTGTAGTGAAGAGTTTCTCTATTCCACGATGCACATAGCCCAATTCAATGTTTGCATCGATTATCTTGTTATTCTCAACGAGAAGCTCGAAGCGTTCAGGCTCTAGGAGCTGGGGACGGTAAGGTCCAATATTAACTATTCTAGGCATTCTCAGGTCATCTCCATTCTACGTGCTAGGTTTAGAACTGGACTTTTATGGAGTTCTAGATGGAGCTCCTTATATGGAACTCCAAAGGAGAGGGCGAGGAGCTCCATAAGATTCATACATGGAATCTTATAATTCTCGCCGTATCTTCTAAGCATGATCTGTCCCATCTCAAACTGTATATTACATGCTGGACATGCGACTACTATAGCGTCCGCACCAGCCTCTTTTATCCGGTTCAACTTTAAGAGAAGACGGTTCTTGAGCGAGAATTCTTCATTAGCAAGCATCGTCGGATAGCCGCAGCATAAACGTTCAAGTCCATAATCGACAACTTCCACCCCAGCTAGACTGGTTAACTCCTTCATCATATTCGGCTTCCGCATAATGTCAGCTCCCTTCTTCTCCCTATACATGTGGCAGCCGTAATGGAGTGCTACGCGTATATTGAGGGGCTTAGTAACATTTAGTCGGATCCTGTCTGGCCCTATATCCTCATAGAGAACCTCAACCACGTGCTTTACTTCGACGCCGCCGCTATACCTCTTACCGTAACGCTTCAGTATATCATTTACACGCCTCATCTCTTCAGGGTTATGTCTTAGGAATTCGTTTGCTTCGTCTAAGGTTTCATAGCAGCCATTACACAGTATCATCATGTTCAATCCGAGCTCCTCGGCTAGCGCTAGGTTCCTAGCTGATATCGCCAGGGACGTTGTCTTGTCAAGTTGACGTGAGATCACCGGTTCTGGACAACATGAGTATCCTGGAAGATCAACGGCTTCTAACCCTATCTTCTCGAAGACCCTGTTCGAGGCTATTTCGGTGCATGGGAGACGCATAGGTATCTGGCAACCGAGGAATGAAACATACTTAACAGCCACATATATCCCTCCAATCTACTTGTACCTTAAAGATTTCCGTTCCCAGTCGAATCCAACCTTCCTATCTAATCCAGTGTCCTTTATGATTCCGTGGAACTCCTCTAGATCTTCTTCGTCAGCAAATGCGAACGGCGGAGTTTTAGTGAGACCCCCATCCTCCCGCCTTCTCTGTATGAAGGTTGATACCGAAGCGACGCAGCTCTTTGAGATAAGCGCTTCAGCAACTGGACGGATCTTCTTCGGGAGATCCGTCTCAAACGGCTTCTTTAGAGGCCGCTTATTATCCGGCCAATCCTCAGTTAATATTAAGTTTCGCATGTTAGGATGATTCAGCACCTTCACGCCGAAGAGATCTGATATTTCCCTCTCAATCAGAGATGCGGCTGGAATAATATCGACTATAGACTGTAGGGTGCCATCCTCCTTAGGTACGAGACTTCTCAATGTTACAACGGATCCATCAATGCTGAAGTGATGTAGAAATTCAAAGTCTAATCCGTGATCAACCGTTGAGATTGTTATGAAGCGGAGCTCAGGATACTTCTCCTTCATTGCCTTCACAGCATCCCTTAAGGCTGAGGGGTTTATCTTTATCGATATCCGTCTCTCACCGGATACTTTAGCTCCAAGGAAACCTCCGCCGAGCTTAATCTTCATATACTCTATAACTTCATCACCCACAGTCATCATCCCTCACCATAACTTTTCTTGTTGTATTCCCATGCCTCTTCCCGCGTTACTACCCGTATAGCCTGCGGAGAGCAGAACCTTGCACATTGCGGATCACCATTACAGAAGTCACATTTCATAGAGATTTTATAGTCTTCATTGAACCATGGCGCTGACAATGGACAGATAAAAGTGCATGTTCTACATCCTATGCATCTTACAGGGTTGATCCTAACCCATCCGGTCTCTTGATCCTTTGTTATCGCATCGCTTGGGCAGGCGGCTAGGCATAGGGGCTCCTCGCAATGCTGGCAGACAGATGCTTCAAATTCAAATCTGTCCTCGTTAAAGCTTATGTGGAGATGCGCTCTCTTCAAATCTAATCTTCTGAAGTGATAGAAGGAGCAGGCTATCTCGCAGTATCGGCATCCAGTACACTTTTTCGGATCGTACAGCAGCACTTTCTGGCTGCTTAGCAGATCCTTAGCAATTTCCACCATAAACACCTACAGTCTAATTATTGTTGGGACAGGTATATTATAGGCATAGATGGACACTTTCTCTTTTGTATTTATTTGATGAATACAAAAAACCTTTTTTTATTGATTTTTGATACATATATACCCGTGATCAAGTTGAGATACGAATTAGACGATCTTGATAGGAAGATAATTTTGCATCTGTCCAAGGGAATATACTCCTACGCTGAATTAGCTGAGAAATGCAAGGCTGGACGGAACACGATATACAGGAGAGTTAACAGGCTGGAGTCAGAGGGGATAATAGATAAGAAGGTCAGGGCAATCCCTAACTTCACAAAGTTGAATCTTTCAGCCATCTGTGTTATGATGGATATAGCGCAGTCATAGGTCAACAGAGTAATTAAGTTTCTGAAGAGACAGGCACAGGTTAAACTGTTATGGAGAACCTTCGGAGCATACAATATAACCACTGTAATAATATGTAATAGAGGGGAGGAGGGAAGATGCATATCTACATTAAGAGAAGTTCTGGAGAAGATGAGGGTGAACCTGAACAAGTTTGAAGCTTCGATAAGCTTCTCTTGGGAGAAGATAGATTTCTCACCCTTCTAATTTCATGTACTTTTAAGTTTCTTCAGGAGATCCTCAACGGATACGCAGTTCCTGTTAAGCCCGAGCTTTTCCGGTTCTAGGCTATATGCTAATCCGATGAGCTGAGTGAAGTATAGAACCGGAAGATTTATCTCGACGCCATAGCGGGATTCAATATCATGCTGTCTAGCGTCCAAGTTAAAATGACACATTGGACATGGAGTGATTATACAGTCAGCGCCAGCATCCTTAGCATTCAATAATATGTTCTTAGTCATCTCCATTGCAACGTTCTCTTTGGTCACCATCAAAGAAGCACCGCAGCAACGGATCCTATCTATATAGTCTACAGAGTCAGCCCCTAAAGCCCTTACAATATCATCCATTGATCTCGGATGTTCAGGATCATCAAATCCTGTTATCTCAGGTGGACGTATAAGTAGACATCCATAATATGAAGCAACCTTTAAACCTTTCAATGGAGACTTCACATTCTCCGAAACCCTACTCAAGCCCACATCATTGATTAGAACGTCTAAGTAATGTCTAACTTTGACTTTTCCATCATATTTTAGTCCTATACTCTTCAATGCTTTATCAACATTGTTCCTCAGCCTCTTATCCTCGCTGAGAAGCCTATTCGCTCTCGATAAAGTGAAGAAGCAAGCACTACAAAGAGTAACTAGATCCATCCCCATCTTCTCAGCTATAGAGAGGTTCCTGGCTGAGAG
The DNA here is from genome assembly GCA_015520475.1 of Candidatus Bathyarchaeota archaeon. Classification (GTDB taxonomy): domain Archaea; phylum Thermoproteota; class Bathyarchaeia; order Bathyarchaeales; family WAQA01; genus WAQA01. The sequence continues at coordinate 6,945 of WAQA01000235.1, forward strand.
AAAGATGGAAAATTCAGGGTTATATGCGTAAACAGCATCTATTGAGCTGCAACAGTTCCAATCATCCAACTCAACGAGATCTATGCCTAATACTTCACTTATCCTGTCACATGACATCCTATACTCTTCTGCTGAGGCATGTAATGAGCAGCCTGGAAAGAAAGCATACTTCAACTCCATGCTTAACCCTCCTTCAATGAAGACTCAAATATTCTAGAGAGATCCTCTATCCCCTTGATTCTTACTGGATGAACCTTTATCTTTCCCCTCCTCCACAATCTTAATGCAAGCAGCGTATTCCTATAGATCTCTCCTAGATCAGTCTTTGATATCAGCCTCATCTTCAATTCAGGCTCGTATATCCTCCCATACTTCCTAATGATCTCTGTGAAGTCCTTATGGAATCTAGCCTTCACCTCTCCCTCAGATACTGACGCGCTCTTCATCGACATCTGCTTCAGAGCTGACATGAGCAAGGGGATATCTATATTTCTTGGGCAACGTGTAGCACATGCATAGCATGAAGCACAGATCCATATGGTACGGCTTGACAGAACTTTCTCTTTAAGTCCAAGATGAATCATCTTGATTATTTGCATCGGCGTATAATCCATTGCAAATCTCGCATGACACGATCCACTGCAGACGCCGCATTGTATACAGTCCAGTACGTTCTCTCCTCCCCTCATCTTAGCAATCTCCTTTACGAAGGAGTCATCTCTCACTTCAGGTGTAACCTTAAATTCTAAACTTTTCATATGCCTTCCTCCAAGAGACTCTCCATTATCTTCTTACGTTTCTCTTCAGGTATCCCTCCGATCTTAGATATTCTCTCAACAAATGTTTCGAATAGGTTAACTACCTTCTCATATTGTGGAAGGGTTGTTGTGGTTGATACTAAGCGTAGAGACTTTATTCCAAACCTTCTCAACTCCTTCTTCAGTTGGATCATATGTTCTCTCAGTTTATCCTCGCTGAATGGACTGTCATCACCCTCAATTAAAATTACTCCGTCAGCTCCATACGCAAATGCGTAGACAAGATGTTTTATACTGATCCTCCCAGTGCTTGGTACGCTGATAATCCTTACGTTAGGGGTATAACTATATCTGTTCTGACCGGCTAAGTCGGCTGATCCATACGCTGTCGTCCCCTCTAAGAAGGCTATGATCTTCGGTGATATATCATCCTCCTCACTGACGCCGCGTATCTGCGCTAGGAGCTGTTTATCAGTGCAGTGCTTAAGGTCTATAGCGTTCTCTGAACATTTAGGAATGCAGATTCCGCAGCCACTGCAGGAGACTGGATCGATAACAGCCTTACCCGATACGATCCTTATAGCATTCTCAGGGCAGTATTCAACGCATAATCCACAGGCATTACATCTCTCAGCTATGACATATGCAACTTCTGGGGGAAGGGATACTTCTCCCTTAGCCAGAAAAGTTGTAACCTTTGAAGCTGTCGACATAGCCTCCATAGTGGTCTCCCTAATATCTTTTGGTCCAAGGACGCATCCAGCCATGAAGATTCCTTCACGTTTACTATCGACAGGCCTTAGTTTATGATGTCGCTCAAGGAAGAAACCGTCAGGACCTATATCCACACCTAATATTTGAGCAAGCTTATCAGTTCCATTCCTCGGCACTATAGCTGGACTTAAAACGACAAGGTCGAATCTCTCTTCAATGGGCATTCCAAGCAACGTGTCCTCCGCCCTAACGATTACATTGTCACCGTTCGGGATAACCTCGGCAACACGTCCACGAATGAACCTTACATTATGATTCCTAGCGTTTGAGTAGAACTCTTCATATCCCTTTCCATGAGCCCTAACATCAGTATAGAAGATCCATGGATCAGCATCTGGAACAGCTTTCTCGAGGAGGAGAGAATGCTTAATAGCTGTCATACAGCCTATCTTACAACAGTACTCAACACATCCAGCCGAGTTTGATCTGCTTCCTACACAGAGGATAAACGCAACCTTCTTAGGCTGTTTCCCATTTGAAGGTCTATGAATACCCTGCAACATTAGACGCTCAAACTGTAAGTTCGTTACTATATCAGGATGTAAGCCGTAACTGTATTGGCCAAGCAAAGTTGCATCTAACTGCTCATATCCAGTGCATACAACTATGGCGCCGACATTTAATTTGAATATCTCCTCTTTCTGGTTAAAGTTGATAGCGTTTCCCTTGCACACCTTCTCACATAACCTGCATACTCCCTTATTCAGGAAGAGGCAGTAATTCTTATCTATCACGTAAGCGTTCGGTATAGCCTGCTTGAAGGGTAGGTATATAGCCTTCTCCTGGAGAAGGTTCTCTTCGAATTTACTTGGCTTCTTCATTGGACATATCTTAGCGCACTCACCACATGAAGTACACTTCGACTCATCCACAAATCTAGGTCTCTTCAGGATTGATACTCTATAATTTCCAGGCGTCCCCTCAACAGATACGGGCTCCGCCATAGTGAATATCTCTACGTTTGGGTGACGGGAGACATAGACCATCTTAGGCGTCAAAATACATTGTGAACAGTCAAGTGTAGGGAAGGTCTTGCTTAATTGGGCCATATGACCGCCTATGCTAGGCTCCTTCTCCACCAAGTACACTTTGAAGCCTTTATCTGCAAGTTCGATGGCCGCCATTATCCCTGCTATTCCACCTCCAATAACCAGAACTTCCCGCCTAACCTTCACAGATTTCGGTTCTAGAGGTTCAAGATGTCTGGCTCTTTCGATTGCCCCTCGAGTTAAAGCAATAGCCTTTCTAGTGGCGGCTTCTCTGTCATCGTGAACCCAGCTACACTGCTCTCTCACATTTGATATCTCTAGGAGATAAGGGTTCAGACCTGCGGATTTAACGGTATGCCTGAAGGTGTCAAGATGCATACGTGGAGAACAGGCAGCTATAACCACCCGATTTAATCCATAATCTTTAATGTCACTTCTTATCATTTCCTGTCCTGGATTGCTGCAGACATATTCGTATGTCTTTGCAACTTCAACATTCTCCAATTTGGAGATTGCTTCCCGAACCTTCTCGACGTCAACAGTGTCGCTGATGTTTCCGCCACAATAACATATGTAAACCCCTATCTTGGGGTTTTCATGCA
>WAQA01000236.1 GCA_015520475.1 Candidatus Bathyarchaeota archaeon
CGATAGAGGAGTATGAGAAGAGGAAACGTGAACTCCAAGAGGAAATAGATAAGATATGGATGTAGACGCTGTTAGGATTTAAGGATAGATTAATCCGTAAAGCCTCTCCATATTTATATCTGGATATGGGAAATGGAATTCTATTCTCTAGCTAGCCTCTGTGAGAGAGTATCATCTGTAACCAAGCGAAACGTTAAGGTTGGTATGGTAGCTGATTTCTTGAGGCAGCTGGAGCCTGGAGAGATTGAACCTGCAGTCTCTATGATTCTTGGACGTGTATTTCCAAGATGGGATCAAAGAGAGCTTGATGTAAGCTGGATCTCACTAATCAATATAGTGAGGAGGCTATCAGGCGTCAGTAAAGATCACTTCCTAAAAATCTTTAAGGATGAGGGTGATGTAGGCGAAACAGTTGAGAGAATATTCAGGACATGCAGGATTAAGAGGCAATCAGTCCTCTTCGAGAAGCCCCTCACAATAATGGAGGTTAGAAGAATACTTGAGTCTGTTGCTGAATCCTCAGGTCACGGCTCAAGGGAACGGAAGGAAAGATTGATTGAGGCGTTGCTTGGAAGGGCGAATCCATTAGAAGCCAAGTACATCACAAAGATAATTATCGGTGAGATGAGAACAGGCTTCCAGGAGGGCCTCATGGAAGCAGCAGTCTCGAAAGCATTCAATCTTCCATTAGAACTTGTACAGCGGGCCTCCCTCCTAACCGGCGATGTAGCTGAGGTGGCGGCTATCTGCCGATTAGAAGGTGAAGATGCCCTCTCAAGGATCAACCTAAAAGTCTTCAAGCCTGTTAAGCCTATGCTTGCTCAGATGGCCAGCAGCCTTGAAGAAGCCATTAAGGAGCATGGTGGACGATCAGCATTAGAGTATAAACTGGACGGGGCTAGAATCCAGATCCATAAGTCCAGAGATAAAGTTAGAATCTTCAGTCGTAGACTCACTGATGTTACGGTTAGCCTCCCAGAAATCTCGCAGATGATAAGAGGGAACGTTAAGGCTGGAGAATGCATCCTTGAGGGGGAGGTTATAGCTGTAGGCGCTGACGACCATCCATTGCCGTTCCAGCATCTCATGAGGCGTTTCCGCAGGGTCTCTGATGTGGAGGATATGATGAGGGAGATCCCAATCAAATTATACCTATTCGACATTTTATATGTTGATGGCGAGAGCATGATTGATCAGCCATACATCAAGAGAAGAGAGCGTCTCAGAAGAGTAGCTGGGAGGATACCGTTAACGGATCAGATCGTTACGGATAGCCTACGTGAAGCCGAGAGATTCTTTAAGGAGGCTATAGATCTGGGGCATGAGGGGGTTGTTGTGAAGAGGCTTGACAGTCCATACACTCCAGGGGTTAGAGGTAAACATTGGTTCAAGATAAAGGAGGTTCTTGAACCATTAGATCTCGTAATAGTTGCTGCGGAGTATGGTTATGGGAGGAGGCATGGTCTACTATCAGATTATTATCTTGCGGCGAGAGATGAGGATACTGGAAGATTCATGATAGTTGGGAAGACCTTCAAAGGCTTAACTGATAGGGAGATCATTGAGATGACTAAAAGGTTAAGGGAGATATCTATTGGGGAGGAGGGTAACAGGGTATATGTTCAACCGAAGATAGTGGTTGAAGTAGCATATAATGAGATCCAGAGAAGCCCAAAATATGAATGTGGCATGGCTCTAAGATTCGCTAGGATAACGAGGATCAGGGATGACAAGTCAGTGGATGAGGCTGATACAATCCAGAAGGTCAGAGGAATATTTGAGGAGCAATTCAAGAAGAAGTCCAGATATGACTGAGGGGAATCGATTAAAAGTCTCCTCTAAAGATTAATTAGTCTGGTTTGAGTTTCTTGTTGTGATGGCTATGGATATTAAAAGATTAGCGGAGACCCTTTATTCTTCAGGGGCTATCAAGTTCGGCTGCTTCAAGTTGAAGTCAGGGATTGAAAGTCCCTACTACATTGATCTTTCATGGCTCCTCTCATCCCCGGAGGACTTCAGATACGTTGTTAATTCTGTGGCGGAGATGATCAGGGAGATAACCTCCAACATAAAAGTGGATAAGCTAGCCACGATAGAGCTGAAGGGTGCATTGCTCCTGCCGAGTATAGCAAGCGAATTAAACATTCCATGCCTCGTTGTGAGGAAGGAGGAGAAGACCTATGGTTTAACAGGTAGAATCTCAGGTGGAACTGTTGAGCGTGGAGACAAAATAATATTCTTCGATGATGTGGTTACGGATGCTAAATCTAAGATTGAAGGGATGAGGCCCCTAGAGGATCTTGGAGGGGAAGTATGCGCTGTAGTAACTGTGGTTGATCGCGAGCAGGGTGGAAGGGAGAACCTTGAGCGGATGGGCTACAAATTCCACTCTCTAGCGAAGATTACAGATTTGATTGAAGCCCTATTGGATCTTGGCGTGATCTCGGAAGAGGCTGCCTCCAACATCCTAGACTACGTTCAGAAGCGCCGTAACCCCATCTGCTAATTCACCCCTCTCTTCAACAAGGGGCTTAGCGACATTTTGTAAATAGGTTCTCCGGAAAGGTTTATCTACTTAATCTCCCTTATCTTCTCTATCCGGTTTATAGGCGGTTAGATCCATGACTGATTTTAATAATAAGCCGTTCTCTGTGAGGTTGGGCGGGGAGACAGGGATCAATCCATACAGGCAGGTTATTGAGAGGAGACTCAGCGACCTATCAAACTATTTCCAGAACCGTAAACTTGTAGATGAGATGCTTAAGAGAGGTGAAAACCCAAAAATATATGAGGTTTACGAGATTCCTCAACCGTCAAGAAGCGGCCTAATCAATGTGAGCTGTACAATTCTATATCCAGGCAAGATAGGGGATGAATACTACTTTACAAAGGGGCACTTCCACGTTAAGGAGGCAAGCGAAGTCTACATTGGACTTAAAGGGGAGGGTATGGTGCTTATGCAGAGCGCTGATGGAACGTTTAAGAGTGAGAACCTTAAACCGGGCGTACTCATCTATATACCGCCCAGCATGGCTCATAGAACCGTGAATGTAGGCGGGGAGAAACTTGTCTTTTTAGCGCTCTTCCCCTCGGATGCCGGTCACGATTACGGAAGCATCGAGGAATCCGGATTCGCCAAGATAGTTGTCGAAGAGAATGGGAAACCATCACTGAAAGATAACCCGAACTTCCCTAAGAATATATAAGGACGCTTTATCCGTGGCTTTGAACTATAAGATTCCATGTCAGCTTGAATATTCTCTGTAGATGCTTATTGATCAGCCCTCAGATCCCCGGCTTATCGAATATCTGGGCTGGAATGGAAAGGTAGAGTTGCCGTTTGACGCTCCTCCGCTAAGAGTAGAGGGTTTCTCGTTTTTCCTCAGCCCCTTTTTAACACGATTCGCCTTATGATTCAAACCATAAGCTTTCTCGTCTAAGATTCTGGTGATGTATGGTTCGATCATTATGCCTGTAGAATTATGGATGGGTGAGTCAGTCTATCCGCCGAAGCTATATATCGACTGGAGCGGCTGGAAGACTGTGTATAGGATGTGGAGTGACGTTTCCATAAGAATCGAATCTTAATCGAGGATTCGGGAAATTCTTATATCTAACTTCTCCACTCTATCTTTCTGTCTCGGTGGTTTTTGATGAGTAAAAGGGATGTGAGTGTCCACTATAAAGAAGTGCTCGGAGAGTCTAGAGAGCTTATTATGAAGACTCTTCCATCATTGGCTCTGAACATAACTGTAACTGTCATAGTATGGCTCTTCAGCCGTTTAGCATTCCTATCGATCACTTTCGGGGCTGGCTCCTATCCTCCCACCTTAACCGAGACCCTGAACATCATCATATTACTTGTTATCCTTGTATTCGTAGGCAGGATACTTGTCGATGCACGTAGACTAATTAATGGATTCTCAGGGTTAATTGCCTGTAACCTGAAGTCGAGGGATAAGATATCGGTTGATGAGATCAGACGTTATAGGAGTGCCTTCGGGGGAATCCTATATGTTATGGCTGTTTCAATGATCTTCCTGCTTCTTAATGATTACTTGACTAGGATGAGCCCTCTCCTCTCCGGATCCGCCCTAATGATCCTAGTTCTATGGTCTATATATCAGATATACTCATCTCTACGGGTTATTTCAGGTGAGATTGGAAGGTACATGGCTGACTTGGCTGAGAGGTTCAGTGAGGCTGGACTGGGCGAGTCCACTGGAGGGTATGGGGGGAAGCGATGAATTAATATGGATCTGTCTTAAGGCTTGTGGATGGTGATGATCATTGAAGATTAAGAGGAGTCATAGATCTGAGGGGATGTCTAGGGTGGATGCTAGATTCTCAACTGAATCGGTCAATCTCTTAACTGCCATCCTAATATGGCTGCTTGGAGTTAACATTTATGTCCCAGCGGCATTTGAGGTTGAACAGACATATCTCCCAATGATATGTAGCTTAACGATCCTCGTGGCGTTCTCCTTCTTTATCTTTAAGGGAGCAAGATCATTCAATCTTCTCCTATCATCCCTCTTATCCCTCCTTTTAGGTATCTGCCAGAGAAGAGGTGTCAAGGCTTCACCGGACAATATGAGGGCGGTGTTCAAGGGATTGACATCCATAATCACAGTCTTGATCCTATACTGCTTCTATCAGCCGCTGCTGATGGTGATCAGTCCTACGGTTGAAGGGCTCCTCTTCACATTCATTATCCTCTGGATCCTCTACACTGTAATGGTTATTCTCGGCAGGCTCAAGTGAAGGCTGTCGCTACGAATATTTCAGTGTCTTCTGTTTTTGCTCTTATATTAATCTTAAATAGATATGTTTAAATATGACATATCTATTTTAGAAAATAATTATCGGTGGACAGAATGACAAAACTGAAAGAGTCTGAGAGGAGGATGCGAGTATACCTTGCGCTCTCCTCCTTCATCCTCTTCACAACCTTTCTGATAGGCATATTCTGGCTTGCAACATCGCCTGCGGAGACCGTTACTTTAACCCTCTCATACGCAGCCGGCCTCTCCATGATAGTGCTGCCATGCACCCTTCCACTCGTATTCGTCATTGTGCCATTGAGTATGGGTGAGAAGTATAAGAAGGGCCTCCTGATGGCCATCCTCTTCAGTTCAGGCCTAATAATCACGCTTACCCTATACGGAGTAGCCGTCGCCCTGCTAGGTCAAGTATTCGCTCTACCAACCGTTGTGCAAGCCCTATACTTAATGGCAGGCATACTTGCATGGATATTCGGCCTCTCAGAGCTCAACCTCATCCACTTCAAGATGCCCACATACGGCAGGATACCAAGATTCATCCAGCGTCAACCAGACCTATTCAAGGCCTTCTTCTTAGGTCTATTCCTTGGGAATGCAGGTTTAGGCTGTCCAAACCCGGCGACATACGTGATCCTAACCTACATAGCTGCGACTGGAAATATACTCTACGGTGCAGCTCTACAGTTCGTGAATGGGATAGGAAGATCCATCCCCCTAATCTTCTTCTCGATCCTAGGTATATTAGGTGTCAACGCTGTAGGCGGCATAATGAAGAGGAAGATAACTATCCATAAGGCAACGGGATGGGGCTTAATCTTTTTCGGTGCAATACTCATCGTCTGGGGAGCCTTCGGACATTACTGGTTTCTGTTCACGCCGATCCATACGACATGGACTAGAACATTCGGAAGCTTCAGCGGTGAAGTTGCCGAGTACGAATGCTGCATAGAACCTCCATGCAAGACATGCTCGGCTGGCGAGTGGATATGGGATGATGGAGCCTGCAGATGCCGGGCTGAACTGGAACAGGGTAACCTAAAGAATGTATGTCCAGAATGTAAGGCTGGACTTGCTGAGGGCCGTGGAGTACTTGATATCGCAAGGAGAACTGAGAGGCCTGCTCTAGGATCGCTTGTTACACTCATCCTCCTCCCAGCAGCCTGGTATATCTGGAAGAAACCTTTCAGCAAAAAGGAGGTGAAGTAATGGCTAAAGGAAAAGAGATTCTTAGTAGACGTCAATTGATACTGGGGTTAACCTTCATATTTGCATCCGGACTCCTAATTGGATATCTAGGTCACTCAATAACGTCGCCTCCAATCACATATCATTTCAGCGAAGACTTCACTAAACAAAGCCTAAAGGATATGCGGATGGAGATTCTCTCGGAGATCGACTTCGCCGTAAGCAAGGCTGAGGCTGAGGGAACATATAACTGCTGTGTGGATCCGCCATGCAGAATATGCTTTGTGATGGAGGGTGAATGCAACTGCAAGGATGAACTGGAATCAGGCGGAGATGTATGTGAGGAATGCAGGGATAGACTTGCAGGTAGATAGGCTTAGAAATCGATAATATCCAGACCTATATAGAACACCTTTAAATTTGGATGGAGGTGTGAAGGTATACAGTCAAAAAAGAAGGTGACTCTGAGGATTGAGGGAATGCACTGTGAGGCATGCGCCGTCTCAATCAACATGTTATTGACAAATAAGGCTGGAGTCGAGAGGGTCCACGTTAACTTTGAGAGAGGAACAGCCGAAATAGAATATGACGATGAAG
>WAQA01000237.1 GCA_015520475.1 Candidatus Bathyarchaeota archaeon
AGATGGTGCCTAAAGGTCGGGGTTAAATCCATCAGATTATACGCCTTCTCAACCGAGACCTTCAATCGTCCAGCCAAGAAAGTTGACGAGTTAATGGCTATCTACAAAGAGAAGCTTCAAAGTCTCCTAGAGAATGAAGAGATACATAAGTATAAGGTTAAGGTGAAGGCTATCGGCCGGATAAACCTCCTGCCAAGAGAATTGCAGGATATGATTCTACAGGTTGAGAAGGCAACAGAGAAGTATAATGAACGTTTCCTCAACATAGCCATAGCCTATGGGGGGAGAGCTGAGATCGTAGATGCGGCGAAGGAGATAGCTCGGAAAGTGAAGATGGGGGAGATAGCTCCAGAAGAGATAGATGAAGACATGTTTGAGAGATTCCTATACACTTCACATCTTCCAAAGCAGGATCCAGACCTCATAATTAGAACGTCTGGTGAGGAGAGGCTGAGCGGATTCCTCCTTTACCAGTCAGCCTACAGCGAACTCTGCTTCCTAGACGTTTACTGGCCTGAATTCAGATGGATAGATCTTTTGAGGGCTATAAGGATCTATCAGAAACGTAAGAGAAGATTTGGGAAGTGATCCATCCTATGAATAGGCTAGAAGATTCACGATACCTCCAGAACAGACTTACCGCGGCCTAGGATAAACCTGGAATCCGGCAGACAGGAACATAAAAGACTGGAGAGTACGGTTCAGTGACTACCCTCCAACCCTTCAAGGCATAATCTTCCTCGTGAGATCCATTGAGGGATTATCGATGCTCACCGCTTCTTAGCGCTTACAATCGAGATTACATCTCCATCCTTCAATACGTAGTCCTCTCCAAGCCTCCGTTTGCTCCGCGCCTCAACGGCATAGATGAAGCCCTCACCGAGTTCACTGTGGATCTTATATGCCAGCTCACGTGCAGTTGTACCTTTAGGTACAACCCTGGCATCCGGGAGAACTCGTCCATAATGATCAGAGAGCTTCTCCACATCCTCAACGGTATAAACAACAATAACGTTTAGGAGCTTATAGAAGGCCAAGTTTATCGCTTCCTGCACCCCTGTACCTCCAAACCTCTTCAGGATCCTCTCCTTAATCCTCATTAACGCTTCAGCCTGAACCTTAGTTATCTCTTCAGGAGCCAAGATAACGAAGTCTCCATCTCCAGGCTTATATCGGATTAATCCTTTCTCAGACGCTCTTCTAAGAGCTAGCTCAGCCTCGGCGCAGCAGGGAACAGTTACATATCCAAGATCTCTCAGCCTCTCCACATTCTCCTCTGCATATGGAAGATCAATCTTGTTCGCAGCTATCAGCATAGGCTTCGACACGGACCTCAGAACATCCATAAACGTTATTATGTCATCATCGCTCCATGAGGTTGGCTTATCAACGTTCAATCCTGTCCTTCTAAGAGCCTCAATTATCTGGCTTCGCCTAATAGCTAAGCCGCTCAACCTCTCCTCCAGCATCGACGGTAAATCTTTATTCCTTGACTCAACGGTCCTAGCAAGCCTAGGCCAATCCCTCTTCAATATCTGAACCATCCACATCGTTATCTCCTTCTCCAAGAAATGCACATCCTCAACTGGATCATGCATTCCAGGCTTCAGGGGTTTACCCTCTATATCGGTTGCTCCAGCAGCATCTATAATGTGGATTAAAGCATCAGCCTTCCGAACCTCATCTAGAAACTGGTTTCCAAGCCCCCTACCTCTCCATGCATCTGGAACTAGACCTGCACAGTCAATCAGCTCAACAGGTATAAGTCTGACGCCATCAATACAGAGGGAGTTGACGGGGTTATCTTTAACATTGAACTCTCTACATACACATGGAACTCTAAGATAGCCGGTTCCCCTGTTAGGCTTTATAGTTGTGAATGGATAATTCGCTATCTCAACGGAGGCTAAGGTTGCAGCGCTGAAGAACGTTGATTTCCCAACGTTCGGTTTACCTACAATACCAACCAACATAACGCTGTACTTCCAAATTATATATCTCCTTAAAACACTAATGAGTCTTCCGATTTATTACTTAGATGTCCTCTAATTATTAGAAGAGGGAGAGGTTAAGGTTGACGGTTAAAGTATTAGTATGTGATCCAATAGACAGAGAAGGAATAGAGATGCTTAAGAAGGCAGGATTGAAGGTTGACATTAAAAAGAAGATTTCAAAGGAGGAACTCAAGAGGATAGTAGCGGACTATGAAGTCCTAATAGTTAGAAGCAGAACAAAGATAACCTCGGAGGTTATAGATAGCGCTAAACGTTTAAGGATTATTGGGAGGGCAGGTTCAGGGCTTGACAACATCGACATTGAATACGCCAAGGATAGAGGAATAGAAGTGTTGAATACTCCTGAACCGATATCCACAGCAGTTGCAGAGTTAACGATAGGCCTGATGATCTCTCTTGCACGTAGAATCCCATATGCTGATCAATCGATGAAGAGAGGGGAATGGCTGAAGGGAAGGTTGAAGGGATGCCAGCTGAAGGGTAAAACGCTTGGCCTAGTCGGATTTGGAAATATAGGTGTTAAAGTTGCGGAGATAGCTAAGGCCCTCGGGATGAAGATACTTGTGAACAAGAGAACCCTACCAACCGTTAAAGATTCAGATGTAGAGTTCGTCTCACTTCACAGCCTGCTTAGGAGGAGCGACTTCATCTCCCTGCATGTGCCGCTCTCAAATGAAACCGCCAAGATGATAGGTGAGAAGGAGATAGGTATGATGAAGAAGGGAGCTTACCTGATAAATACGTCTAGGGGGGCAGTTGTTGATGAGAAGGCCCTCCTGAAAGCATTGAAGGATGGGAAGCTAAGCGGGGCCGCATTAGACGTCTTCGAAGTTGAACCGCCAGATAACATGGAATTGATCAAGATGGAGAATGTTATCTGTACGCCTCATATAGGAGCTCAGACGGCAGAGGCTCAAAGGGAAGCATCAATAGAGATAGCTGAGAAGATAATTGATAGGCTGAAGAGTAAAGGTTTAATCTCCTCTAAATCTTCCAGTCAACCTTAACCTGGCCACGTCTAAAATAAACCATCACTATACTGAATATTATTATGAAGAGCCATATTGGAGAATAGATGAAATAGAAGAGCGTAAAATCTAATGGTTTGAATGGATAGTTAAGTTTACGTGCAAACAAGTAAAAGATTAGAAGATAAGATGAGAAATTGAGCATAACCGCAACGGCATTCTTCAAAGCTATAATTGAAGATGTAAAGATTATTGGAGGGAATAGGAAGCCGCTTCCCTTCGTAGCTAAGACTATCAACGAGAGAGATAACACCTTCAAATATAACTCGTTCGGTATGAGGATGCTGACCGCAAATAATGGGAGGGATGGAAGAATCAACAGGAGACTTGGAAGGAGAACCTTAGGGTACCGCTTAAGATTCCTCAGAATCTCCCGTAGATATTCTTTAAGCCATAAAGCAGCCCCTATCCCCCAACGTTTCCTCTGATTCAACCATTGACCCCATGAACTTGAAACCTTAACGAGAACCTCAACATCCTCAAGAAAACTGAATCTATACCCCATAATGAAGGATCTCGTTCCAATATCTAGATCTTCAGATATAACCCTCCTGAATCCTCCAAGCCTCTCAAACACCTCCCTCCTAATCGCAAAAGCAGCCCCATTCAAACCTAAACATCTACCTATCAAGTTAGAGAATAGAAGATTGGATGAGTTGAAGCTTAAATAGTCATAATAGACCAGTCTGGCTAGGAGGGAGTCACGAATTATCCTCTTCTTCAACTCAACTATGTCACTGCCCACCATAGCCTCAACAACCCTTCCAAGAAAACTGCCATCCACATCCTCCGGTATAACAACATCTCCATCCAAGAAGAGGAGGATATCACCATCCGACATCGACACAGCCTCATTGAGGACATTAGCCTTTCCCATCCTCTCACCATTGAATATGAAATGGATGGAGGGATCATGGAAATCCCTAGATATCTCACGGCTCTTCACAGTTGGCTCATCAACAATGACGAATATCTCCTTCTCTCCATATGGATCATTGATGAGGGCTGATAGAAGCGGCCTAAGAAGATCTGATTCCCTATAAACTGGGATGAAGACGCTTACCTTAGAGGGCGTCATCTACAACTCAACCCCCTCAAAGACCACTTGAAAATTTGGATGGTTAGATTTATCCTTTACTTTAACGGTCTTCATCACCTGCTCCTTCTCCTCTTCACAGAGGAGGCATCTTCACAATGAAAGATATCATAACACTTCACTCATTTAAATGAAGCTGGAAGGACGGGATACTTCAGCGTATATGATCAGCACCACTGTAGATTATGCCGAAAAGACTAAAACTTTTATTTATTAGGAATATAAGTATATATATTCTAATCTGGAAGGCTATAGATTGTCTCCGCTCAATCCTTGATATGGAGGGTTGAGATTGGAGGAAAGAATAATATCTTTTATTAGCCTAACAGTCATCTTCATATTGTTCATAGCCGTATTCATAAGATATTTGAGATGGGTTAAGGAGAACCAGATAAGCTAGATCTCCCCAGAAGATCTAAAGATCCCCATATCCGTCTACAGAATCTTCGGCGATGAATCTTATGGTTTGGAGCATAAGATGGATTGCATTAAAAGTTAATGTGGTTTCTAAAGGTTTGGGTGGGTTATTCATGAAGGGGAGAGAACCATTAAGGTGATGTGGACTAAAAATAAAGTGGGCATCAGCATATAATCCATCCAGAGAGGCCGATTTAAAAGCGCCCAGAACCCAACACAATAAAACCGAAGAGAATGAGAAAACAAGAATCATCCGGCTTTAATATGGAAATATAAATTGAAGATTCAGTGATCTGACATATTAAGCCCTCC
>WAQA01000238.1 GCA_015520475.1 Candidatus Bathyarchaeota archaeon
CAGCTAACTTTATAAGTTCATTGATCCATGTTCCGGGGCCAGCGCTCATTAAGGGGTTACTCCAAACCTCAAAGTACACCTTCGGCCTATAAGATACGTTGCTGAGTCTATTGACGATACTGTCAATCCTCTCCCTCATCGATCTAACTAGAATCCCTGCCTCAACATCCCTGCCAGTAGCCCTTCCAACCAAAATAATATCCTTAAGAACCCCCTCTATACTTTTAGGATCAAGTATCAAGACATTATAGCCCATTCTTCTAAGCCTATCAGCAACCTCGACACTTGCAGGAGAAGCCAAGATTAAATCCGGCTTTAACGCGACGATACGTTCCAGTGAAGGGTTCCAGTAACCGCCTACACTGGTCATGTTTCCAGCCTTGATCCACGCAGAGAAATTATAGGGATAATCGTCATAGTCAGTTACGCCTACAACCATGTCACCGGCTCCTACAGCAAATAATATCTCAGTGTTACTCGGCGCCAAAGAGACTATCCTCTTCGGATAAGATGTCAAGTTAACCACGTATCCATGATCATCAACTAGAGTGATCATCCTGTACCTGCTAAGATCGCTTCTCAGATGATCCGCCTCTCTCTTCAACGTATCAACCATAGAAGTTAACTCTGCAATGCGGCTCTCATAATGAAGGTATATGCCAACCGCCAAGGCCACTGATAGAATTGCAATGGCCGTTGTGATGTAGATTGTTTTTATTTTCTTCATTTTTGTTCACCCTTCTATTGGATGGATAATCCATCCAAACTTTTATATAAAACTTACTCAATCCATCAACTTAATAAGAAAAGCCAGGCTGATAGTCGATGGGGCAGGTTAATGTTAAGGTGGTCGCTAGAGTATCTTCCCTCTCCGCGCTAAGTTTTCTAGGAGCGTCTATCCCGCTTCCAAGCCCTGTCGGCTCCGTAGCTCTTGATTCTGCTCCAGGATATTTTGCTGCTCTTGCATATGGTCCAATGGATGGATCCCTTGTATGTGCTATTGGACATATATTGTCGAGTATGAGAGCTGGATATCCCCTTGGATTGATGCATGTTCCCGTTACTCTCCTTATGGCTTCCGTAGGTATGATAACTGCTGTAGTTAGTAAGAGGGTAGGCGTGGTTCTTGGACTTATTGTGGGGGTCTCTGTAAATGTTATGGGTGCCCTGATAGTTGTTCCGATCTTTGGATGGGGTATACTGATAGTCTTGGTTCCGTGGTTGGCTTTTGCATCGGCTGTTAATGCCTCGATGGCTGGTTTTATCTTTAAGGCTGTAGAGAGGTTTGGAGTTGTCTAGGTTGAAGCCTGGATTGGATGGTCAAGTTCTTCTCCCGGTTGAGACGTTAAGAGATATTCTGCTCTTCCAGGCTTGGAATGGATCATTCATTGTTGTCTCCTGCGATTCTTCTGGGGGGATAGGTCCCAAACCCCTTGATAAAGTTAAGGTTGATGGTAAAGTTCTAGGGAGGTTTATTGCTAGAGTTGCGTTGATGGAGGTTCTAGCTTCAGGCGCTGAGCCTCTATGCCTCATAAATACATTATGTGTTGAGATGGACTCTTTAGGCAGGGAGATATTGGAGGGGATAAGATGTGAGTGTAGGGATGCTGGTCTAAATTCTAATCTGGCTTTAACAGGTAGCTATGAGAAGAACATTCCAGTTATGCAGACTGGGGTTGGTGTTGTAGTTATTGGATTGGCTGAGAGGGATAAGTTAAGGATAGGGACGTCGATGGATGGAGATTATATCGTTGCTATAGGCCTCCCTAAAGTTGGATATGGAGTGATAGAGGGTGAGATGAGGAATGAAATAGCCGATTTAAGGGATCTTATAAGACTGCTCGGTTCACCATTCATCCATGAAGTCATACCTGTCGGATCCAGAGGAATAGCCTATGAGGCTGAAGTATTGGCTAGAAGCTCAAACCTTAAGGTATCATTTGTAAGTGATGATATAGATCTGGAGAGATCTGCTGGTCCATCAACAGTTATCTTAGCCTCAACATCGAAAGAAGATGTTGGCAGGGTATTCTCTCTGATTAAGAAGCCCATACATCCAGTTGCACGCCTCCACAAATAATCTTCTTTAATTGAGGGTGAGCGGTTATATGCGTTTCATTATGATAATCGGCGATGGAATGGGTGACAGGCCAATAAAGGATCTTAAATGCTTAACCCCGTTAGAGTCAACCGAGCTTGAACATATGGATAGAGTAGCTATGAATGGGGTTACCGGCCTTTTAGATCCAGTGTCTCCTGGAGTTGCTGCTGGAAGCGACGTAGCCCTCCTCACAATACTTGGATATGATCCCTTCAAGGTCTATTGTGGTAGAGGATCATTCGAGGCTATAGGCGCCGGGATCAAAATGGAGGATGGAGATGTAGCCTTCAGATGTAACTTTGCAACGGTAAATCGGGATATGGTGATAATGGATGAGCGGGCAGGTAGGATCAGGGATGAAGCCTCGGATCTCGCCTTTCTCCTAGAGGATGTAGAGTTGAAGGAGAACTCTGACGTTAAGGTTACATTCAAGCATACACTTGACTTTAGAGGGGTCTTGGTTCTACATGGTGACTCCCTATCCCCAAAGGTAGAGGCTCCAGCTCCCAGAATTGGATCCAGACCATTCCTGTTCAAGCCTATGGGTGGAGTTAATTCTGTGAAGACTGCCCACGCCCTCAACGAGTTTGTGAAGATATCATATAAGATTCTCTCCAATCATCCTGTAAACGAGGAGAGAAGGAGTAAAGGTAAGCCCCCAGCAAACATAATAATCCCTTGGGGGCCCGGTACTCCCCCGGAGATTAAGCCTTTCCATGAAAAATACAATTTGAGGGCTACATGTATAGCGGCTGTAAGCCTGATAATGGGCGTTGCAAGGGCATGTGGGATTAGGGTTATCCGTCCTTCAGGGGCGACTGGATATATAGATACTGATGTAGCCGCTAAGGCAAGAGCTGCCTTGGATGCTTTGGAGACAAGTGATCTGGTGATAGTGCATGTTGAGGGCCCGGATGAGGCTGGACATGACGGAGACGTCCAAGGTAAAATATCCATAATCAAGAAGATAGATTCGATGGTTGGTATGCTTCTGAGACATATTGAACCTGAAAGTGTAGGGGTTATGCTATTGGCTGATCACGTAACATCTACAAGGCTTAAGATGCATACTGGGGATCCCGTTCCAGTAGCCATTATGGCCGCCGATATAATCAATGATTCAGTGAACCATTATAGTGAGAGGGCAGTGTATAATGGAGGGCTGGGACGTATCTCAGGGAAACATCTAATGCCCATTCTACTCAACATAATCGGTAAACCGGACAGGATAGGTGGATGATTGAGGGGATGAACCCGCCATTATCAAGTCTTACATGTAAGCGTGTAAGTGCCCTCACACCATGCATCCACGGCGGAGAAGTATGGAAGTTCAAGGATAACAGCATATTAGATTTCAGTGCAAATATTAATCCTCTAGGACCGCCAAGGCAAGCTATTGAATCGATTATTGAAGCAGCCGGATCAATCCGGAATTATCCGGATCCAGAATCAACCGTCTTAAGGCGGATGATAGCGGATTATCTAGGCGTCAAGACAGGTAATGTGATTGTTGGTAACGGTTCAATCGAGCTTATCCACCTATTCGCTGAAGTATTTATAGGATCAGGTGATGCTGCCCTTATTCCGGTGCCGACCTTCGGCGAGTATGAGGCTGCAGTTAAAAGGTTTGGCGGTAAACCGAAATATGTGAGGTTGACGTCTGGATTCCATTTAAAACCTGAATCCATAATCAAGAGGATGAAGAATGTTAAGGTTCTCTTCATATGCAACCCGAATAACCCCACAGGGATCCTGGCGGAGAAGCATGCTATACTAGAACTTGTTGAGAGGGCTATGAGGGAGGATATACTTGTCTTTGTAGATGAAGGCTTCATAGAATTCGTTGATGGAGAGAAAGACTTTACATTGACATGTGAAGTTGATGATTACTGGAACCTCTTCGTACTTAGATCCTTCACAAAATCCTTTGGGTTAGCTGGGCTTAGAGTAGGATACGGAGTTGCAAATGAGGAGATGATCCGCCTCCTATTCAAGGTTAAGGTTCCATGGAACGTTAACTGTCTAGCCCAGAGAGCAGCTATGGAATCGCTGAGAGATAAGGCGTATCTGGAGAGGACTAGAACCCTGATAGGGAAGGAGAGATCCTTCCTTATAAACGAACTTAACAAGATCAAGGGTGTTGAGCCGATAATCTCAGATGTAAACTTCCTCCTTATCAATATCTGTAGATCAGGCTTAACAGCGCCTAAACTAAAAGAGAAAATGTTAAGATGTGGGGTTCTAATCAGGGACTGCAGCAGCTTTAGAGGTCTCAACGAATATTATGTTAGAGTTGCTGTTAGGACGAGAATGGAGAATGAGCATCTTCTAGCCTCCCTGAGGAGATCTATCGGCTGATGAAGATGCTGTCTATCCATCCTATAATCATAACTTGAGGGGGCATGTCAAGATCAACTTCTTAAATCTTCCAGATCCACTATTAATCCTCCCGACAGCTCTTCTCCTAGATCTAATCTTCGGTGAGCCTCCTGAGAAGGTTCATCCAACCGTCTGGATGGGCAGCCTAATAGAGCATCTGAAACCTAAAGGTGGAAGAGACGGGAGAACTGAGAGAATTAATGGGGTGCTCTTTGGATTGACGATAATCTTCATCTTCACCTTCTCATTCCAGTTACTCCTCACCCTAGTACGGCTGGTTCTAGGTAGAGCCGCATATATAATTGCAGCAGCCATCATATTGAAGACAACCTTCTCAATAAGGTGTATGCGGTCCTATGCATCTGAAATATTTAGAGCCCTGATGATGTCCGATGAAGATCAGGCGAGAAGGATCTTACCATACCTTGTAAGGAGGGATCCGGCGAGGCTGGATAGAAAACATATAATCTCGGCAACGATTGAATCTATAAGTGAAGGAACGGTTGACGGGGTTACTTCGCCCCTCTTCTACTTCGCCCTCTTCGGAGTTTTAGGGTCAGTAGCCTTTAGAGCTGTGAACACGTTAGACTCGATGGTAGGATATAAGGATCGATTACATATGAACATAGGATGGTTCTCTGCTAGAATGGATACTATAGCGAACTTCATCCCTGCAAGATTAACCTCCCTCCTTATGATACTTGCGGCTCCAGTAACAGGTGGAAGTATGAGATCCGCGTGGAGGATCCTTCTTAAGAGTAGAGGTGACACTGAAAGTCTAAATGCTGGATGGCCTATGTCAGCTGCCGCTGGAATATTAGGTGTCCAGCTTGAGAAGGAGGGCTATTATAGGCTGGGGGAGGATCAGAATCCTTTAACGCCTGAGCATATCTTAAAGGCCCTCAGAATCATGTATGTAACAATTCTCCTCTTCATCCTTGCCGTGACAGTTCCATTACTAGCTCTAAGATTAACCTTACCAGTTAATGTTGGATGGTGACCTGAATGGAGATTCCGATAGAGGGTATAGACTGTAGAGTGGAGGAGGACATGTTAATTATAGAGTCCAGCTCTCCATTGGAGACGTTGAGTTCAGCCGTTCTGAATGGGGGTCTACGCGATGCAGACGCCATAGTAAACTGTAGAGTTTCAGAGTCATATGATCACGTTGATCCGGAAGGATATTTGAGGGCGAAGGTTAGAAGTGTAGGCTTGAAACCTGAAAAGGTTATAGGGTTAATGACTGCTGTAGATCCATGTAACACTGCCTTAACAGCCAAGAAACTTGGGAATCTAACGGTTTGCTCAGTGGTGTCGGCAGGCCTCTCAAACGCTGCGAAGGCCGGGGAGAGATTAAACCCTCATCCGGGGACAGGAACAATAAATATAATAGTTATAGTCGACGGTTTCCTTACAGAGGCCTGTATGGTAGATGCTGTTAAGGTTGCTACCGAAGCAAAGTCAATGGCTCTGATCGATCTTGACGTGAGAAGTTCATTCTCGGATATGCAGGCAAGCGGGACAACATCGGATGCTATAGTGATTGCATGTACAGGTAGAGGTGAACGTTTTAGGTATGCTGGAACTGCTACAGAGCTGGGTGAACTGATCAGCCTATCAATAACTAGATCCATTAAGGAAGCAATCGAGAAGCAGGAGGGTATAACCCCAAATAGGCCCATAATCCAACGGTTAAGGGAACGTGGAATAACCGTTGAAGAGATGGTGGATGCTGCGTTAACCCTCTTCTGTCCACATCCAGGCATAGAAACAAGAGAGAGGGCCTATGAAATGTTGGAGGAAGAATTGAAGAGAATCATGTCGGACATAAATGTTGCATCTCTCATTCTCTCAGGGATCAGGCTTGACGAGGATGGGAGAAGAGGGTTAATCCCAAACCTCCCAGCGGATGTCTTCAGGAGAGATCCCGTATTTCTCTTGGCGGATGAGATGTTAGGGTTGGCTATTGCAAACTATGTTGCTGGAACCCGGGGAATCTTTGAGTTCATACGGTTCGATAGGGCCAAGCCTGGAATACTGGGAAGATTATCCCCTATACTTGACGATGTAATCTGTGGGATAATATCTGGGGCCTCATCAAGAATCTATACCAGAGCATTAGATCGGAGTGGAGGAATGAATCAGAAACGAAGCGGTCATTCTTAGAGAATCCTCTTTAATGCTTGGATATCAAATCTTGTGTTGACGCAGCCGTTCTTGATTAATGGTATGGCTTGACCTGCAATGTTAACCTTCTCCAGCAGTCCCTCAGCAAGCTTTATCTCCTGTCCACAGGCTACTCCAACGATCCCTCCATATCTCTCCTTCTTCAAAATCTGATGGATACATGATCCTCCAGGCAGAATATATATGTCGTATCCTCTCCTCTCACCCAATGTTGCAGCCTGATTAACTAGACAATCCGGTGAGCAATGGGAACATCTATAGGATGGAATATTCTCCTCGAAACTTGCCTTACATCTACCATCCATAAACTTCCTTGCGCAGTGTGGAAGTAGGAGCGCTCTCCTCCTAGACTTCAGGAACCTCTCCCGATCAATCATATTCTTCATCTGTATATCGATGAAGTCTTCAAGTAATATTAATGCTTCAGAGACATCCAACCCTGTTATCTCATGAATCCTAAACTTCTCAAGAAGGTTACGTGCAGCCTCTCCAATCCTCTTATGCATCCCCTTACTATGTGCGATGCTGGCTATCTCCCTAAAGAATGATCTCGATATCCTTGTAAGGTTAAAATTAAACTGGTAAGGCATAGATTAAAACTTTACAAGGAGAGATAAAAATGTTGAAGTCTAAAATGGATAATCATCCACATATAACTATTGGACCCTTACCTAAAAATCTGGTTAGTCAATCTTCTTCTAGGAATGTTATGTGGTGAGGAATGTGAAGATTGATATTCTTAGGATTATTAGAGGCCGTCGAAGCATACGTAGATATCAGCCTAGAAGGGTTCCTGAAGATGTTATCCATAGGATTCTGGAGGCTGCTATGTGGGCTCCGTCAGCACATAACGCTCAGCCGTGGCGCTTCATCATGATCGATGATCAAGACGTTAAGAGGAGATTGGCTGAGGCGATGGCTGAGGAGTGGGATGAAGACTTGGAGAGGGACGGAGTTCCAGCTGACGAAAGAAATCGTCTGATAGAGGAGTCAATTAAGCAGTTCACGCATCCTCCAATTCTAATCCTTATATGCTTAACAATGGAGAATATGAAGGTGTATCCGGATAGGAGGAGAAGGAAGGCTGAGTACACGATGGCCGTCCAAAGCGTAGCCGCTGCAATCCAGAATATGCTTCTAGAGGCTTACTGTGAAGGTTTGGGTGCATGCTGGTTCTCCGCCCCGCTCTTCTGTCAAGACAGAGTTAGGGAGGTTCTTGGGATACCATGTGAAGTTGAGCCTCAAGCATTGATTACGCTTGGATATCCGGATGAGAAGCCTGAGGCGCCTATGAGGAAACCTCTAGGAAGAATGCTCCACCGGAACCTTTGGAGGGGGTAGATGTGATAACAGCCCTTGCTGGAGGCGTTGGGGCGGCGAGGTTCCTTAGAGGATTAGTAGAGATAATTCCGCAGGAGGATCTTACGGTAATCGTTAATACGGGGGATGACATTGAACTCCACGGCCTGTACATATCACCTGACATTGACATAATAATGTATACTCTGGCTGGGATGGTTGATGAGGGGAAGGGTTGGGGTATCAGAGGGGATACGTTCCACTGTCTGGAGATGCTTGGGAGATATGGATGTGAAACATGGTTCAATCTGGGTGATAAGGATCTGGCATGTCACATTTACAGAACTTACCTTTTGAGGAAGGGTTTAACTCTCTCAGAGGTCACCGAGAAGATATCTAAGGCTTTAGGCTTGAGGGTGAACATTATACCGATGACCAATCAAAGGTTCAGAACTATCATAGTGACAGATAATGGGAGGATGCACTTCCAGGAATATCTCGTCAAGAGAAGAGCTAGGGATCGAGTGATCCATGTGGAGTTTGAGGGGGTTGATGAGGCGAATCCAGCTCCTGGAGTGCTGGATTCAATTTTAAACTCGGATGCTATAATAATCTGTCCAAGTAATCCCATTGTAAGTATAGGTACAATCCTCTCTATCCGTAAGGTTAAGGATGCTATTGAGAGGAGTGAGGCGAGGGTTGTTGCTATAAGCCCGATTGTAGGCGGGGCTCCCATTAAGGGCCCTGCAGACAAGCTTATGCGTGCCCTCGGATATGAGGTTTCAGCGTATGGAGTGGCAGAGTACTACCGGAGCCTTATAGATGCCATAGTTATAGATAGGGTTGATGAGTCTGAGAGGTTAAGGATTGAGTCTCTCGGGATAAAAGTTGCGGTTACAGACACTATAATGAAGAGTCTGCAGTCTAAGATTCAGCTTGCTAAGTTTGTATTGGATTTAATCAGAGAACTGCCTTAAAGACGTTAAAATGAGGATTTAATCTGTAACTTCTATGAATGTGGGTGATCCTGGAGTGTCTGATGGATTAATATTATAAGAATCATCTGATGCCTGTACTGGACGTGGCAATATGCAGGTCTTCGTAATAATCCCTGTTAAGAGCCTCATCAAATCTAAGACCCGACTCTCATCCATCCTTAATCCTGATGAACGCCGCATCCTCACACTTATCATGCTCCAAGATGTACTAGAAGCTGTTAGGAAATCAAATCGTGTGGGGCGAGTCCTTATAGTGGGAGCGGATGTTGAGGTTAAGATGCTTGCTGAGAAGTATAACGCGGATTATATGGAGGGGGGATTGCTGGAGCTCAATCGAGCAGTTAGAGGGGCTGTGGGATGGTGCGTAAGGAGGGGAGCTGAATCAGTTATTATTCTACCGGCTGATATCCCGTTAATAAGCCCAACCGACATAAATAATATCGTTGATATGGCCTCTGATAGAGAGTGTATCGTCATCGTTCCATCCGATGATGGTGGAACAACAGTCCTCTTACAGAGACCTCCAAACATAATATCCCCTAGGTTCGGTCCGGGAAGCTTCCGTAAACATTTGGAGGAAGCCTATAGTAGAGGGTTCAAAGTTAAAATCTACCGATCCATTGGGGCGTCTCTGGACATTGATTCCCCCAAAGACTTAGAGCATCTACTCCATGTTGAGCGGAGCATCATGACAACTCTCTTCTTGAAGAGGATAGGTCTTGAGGATCGGATGCGGAGATTGGCTGGGAAGCATCCTCCATCATAGATTAGATTGGCATTTACATGTTTAGTTGCTAAGCGCTGTTTTACCAGATAATCTTCACAGATCCGGTTTGGGATGATTCCTTGGCGGAGGGCCTCAGCATAACACTCAAATAAACGATGTCTCCATCCTCCATCTTCCTGACCGATTTAACCTCAAAATCATACTTGTAGAGTGGGCATCTAGTGACGATGGTGTGGAACTCTCCGTTCTCGCCTAGAGGATCTGCGGATCCAATCATCGATAAGAATGTGTCAGCCGTATCCCTACTCACTCTGAAACCTAAAATATTCTCCTTCAGGAACCTTCTATCAACGCCCACCACAACATACTCAAAACCTGAATCTAATATTTCATGGAAGAGATCCAGTGTATCCCTTCTAAAGAGGGGTTCAGCTAATCTTATACCTGCCTCTTCACAGATCCCCATAAGCCAATGTACATGATCCTCGATGAATATGTCTCCGGCTATAAGTATGTTCGCTTCTGATTCGCGGAGAACATTGATGAGGGCTCCCCTATTACGCATATCAACTATTATGAGTTGCTTCTCCATGGAATCGGCGAGAATCTTCAATGCGTCAATATTCTCTGAATGGGCTGAGGGATACGGAAGATTAGGGATTAAACAGATCAAGTATTTAACGTCAATACCGCTCTTCTCTGTGAGATATATTGCATAAAGTGAATCCTTTCCTCCTGAGAACAATCCAGCCCCGATCATCCCAATCATCTCTAATCGTTATATAGGGTATGCGCCGCATACTCTACAGTAGGTGGCTCCTTCAGGAACGTTTGAGTTGCATTGTGGGCATGTCCTGCCAGTATTCATGTCTGCTCCTGGAACCCCAAAGATCGACCTATAAACTTCATAGTAGAAAAGATGCTCCTTGCTGCGGATCTTCACTCCATCTTCAATAAGATACT
This sequence comes from Candidatus Bathyarchaeota archaeon, assembly GCA_015520475.1. Lineage (GTDB taxonomy): Archaea > Thermoproteota > Bathyarchaeia > Bathyarchaeales > WAQA01 > WAQA01. Next base: position 10,655 of record WAQA01000238.1, read on the forward strand.
TCTCTCTCTTCTCATGGAACTCTCTCTCGGAGATTCTTTGATCAAAGAATTCTGGGAGAACAGTTGTGCCTGATCCATACTCAATCGGAGTCTTAACTCTCCATATGATCTCGTCTGGCAGATCCTTCTCAAATGCCTTCCGTAATATCCATTTACCATATATCCTTCCATCCTTCCTCTGAATCTTATATTCAGGGTCAAGGTTCATAGCGAATGACTTGAATTTAGGGTGAAGATATGGAAGTTTAGCTTCTATTCCAAGGGCTCTGGCAAGGGGTATCGACGAGAACATCATAACGCTCCAGAGCTTCTTCAACTCCATCCTCAGCCTTTCCCTATCCAAATTAAAGAGGAAACTGTATCCGGCGAGTAATTCGTCGCATCCATCCCCAGTCATCACTGTTCTCAGACCATGCTCTTCTGCAACTTTTAATCCAATATAGATGGTTACGCTGTTACGGATCTCCATTGGATCAAATGTCTTCAGTATCCTTATAACTTCACGAATAGACCTGTACAGTTCATCTGTGTTGAATATGTGGATGGAATGTTCAATGCCCAGCCTCTTGGCCATGAGGGCTGCATATTTCAGATCCGGTGCTTCCGCCGCCTCAAAGGCTACTGTAACGGCCTTTAAAGAGGTGAATTTCGAAGCTACCGTCGCTAAGATGCTTGTATCTAATCCCCCTGAGAGAAGTATTCCATCGGAGAGGTTATCCTTTACAGCCTCCTCTAAGAGGGCCTTGATCTTCGAGCATACATCCTCCAACTCTCCATATCCGGATAGGCCTGCATCACTTTTTCTGCTGAGGAGTCTCCTTGCAGCCTCCAAGTCTTGAGGTGTGTTAACGTTTACAGCAGCCTCCTCCCTATCGGTGACATATATATCCTCATCCAGTTCATACTCGTCGATCCTTCTTCCATCAATAACATTTATTCCTGCCGGGGTAAGTCCCCCCTCATCCGCATACTCCACTGTTAAACCAAGCTTCCTTCTCATTTCAGATCTGACAGCCACAGTCAACGCTGACCTGCCGCTTTCATAATATCTTCTCAAAATATCATCGATTATATCTGATGTTATCAGTGGGAGATCCGCTGATACCGTCAAGACGATCCCAAGATTAAACTTTCTAATAGCATATCTTAAATCGGCTACGTACCCCTCTCCAGGAGTCTCTAAAACCTTAACCGGAAATCTTCCAGCGAACTCTGCTGTTTTAGGCGTATACTTACTTACTGCGACAACGATATCATCTATCATGCTTGATCGCTCAAGAGCCTCTATGACATGCTCGATCATAGGTTTCCCTCCAACATTGAGCATAGGCTTCTCCTCTTGTAGATTCATCCTCACCCCTCTTCCACCAGCCATTACAAGTCCTGTCACACCCATCAAATCACCGCCGATATCGTAACCAGCGAGGCCATCCTAACAAGATCATTCATGGCGCCCATAACATCACCTGTTAAACCTCTAAAATGTCTATTTGAGACCCAAACAATGAATAGGCTGGCTAATAAAGATATGGAGACGACAAGTAAGCCTTGCCCTCCCATAAACGCAACTGAAATTCCAGAGGATGTTAGGAGGGTGGCTGCTACACGGGGAACCCTCCACCTACCATGCATGGAGTCGATAAAGAATCTATTCATACCTTCACCAGCTGATCTTCCGATGGCAGCCCCTACAACCATGGCCTGTTTAGCTGAGGTCTCCGATACAACTAACCCTCGTATCAGATTCTCTCCCCTAAGATCTGAGATGCAGAATATAGTTATCAGCATGGTGAGTAAACCAAGAATTACCCCTCCAACCCCAACTGTATGATCACGCATAGCTTCAATCTTTTTCTCAGGAGCACCGCAGCACATAATCCCATCCCCAAAATCTAACAGCCCATCAGTATGATGAAGCCCACTTACCATCAACAACAAACCTAAAGTCACCCCTCCCAATATTAAACCTGAGAGTAAAGCTGAGAGAATCCATGCTGATACGCCAACCGCAAAACCGACCGTAGCCCCTATAAGCGGGAAGAGAGGCATATAATCGGATGCATCAACCAAGTAATCCTCATCCATGCCAACAGGAATAACAGTCAAAAAGGCTATTAGATTTCTTATTTTCTTTGCTGTATTCATATGAATCTCCATATTGGATGGATAATC
>WAQA01000239.1 GCA_015520475.1 Candidatus Bathyarchaeota archaeon
CCTCGAATGTTCTCTTCCATGCATCCATCAACTCTTTTATTCCAGTTTGGATAATCACATCTCCATTTAAGCCGTGTATGATGAATTCATCATCTTTCCTGACAACGCCTATCCTGGAGAAGGCTGCTCCATCCATCATCCTCTCGAACAGATCCACATTCTTCTCGGGAACCTCAACTATGAATCTGCTGTTCGTCTCTGAGAATAATGCTTGATAGTTCCTTTTGACATCGGATGATACAGGAGCGGCCTCCAAGTATACTTCGACGCCGTATCCTCCTGAGAAGGCCATCTCAGCCAACGCCACCGCCAATCCACCCTCCGACATATCATGACTTGAACGGATAAGCCCAGCCTCAATGGCCCTCCTCAAACCGTTGAGGCTTCTCTTTGCATCTTCAACCCTTACCTTAGGAACTGATCTGCCGATGAAGCCTTTAACCCTATAATATTCGGATCCGCCGAGTTCAGGGTATGTTCTGCCTATCACATATAAGATGTTACCTGGCTCCTTAAGGTCCATGGAAACTGTTCTTCTGATATCGGATATTATCCCGACAGCCGTTATCAGAAGGGTAGGCGTGACAGGTCCCAGCGGCGACTCATTATATAAGCTGTCCTTTCCAGATATGAATGGGACGTCGAAGCCCTTCGCGAAGTCGTAGCATGCCCTACATGCTCTCAGGAGCTCCCCAAGCCTCTCAGGCTTTTCAGGGCTTCCCCAGACAAAGTTGTCTAGGAGAGATATTCTCCAGCCTCCAACAGCCACATTATTCCTTATAGCCTCATCTATTGCTGAAGCAGCCATCCAGTATGGATCTATCTTTCCATACTGCGGGTTCATCCCGCATGAGATCACGATTCCCCTCCAGCTATTATCTAATGGTTTGATCACTGCTGCATCGCTTGGTCCATCATTCAAGCCGCAGAGGGGCTTCAGAACAGTGTTCCCCTTAACTTCATGATCATATGTTCGTATGATAGGCTCCTTACTCGCAACGTTTGGGGAGGATAATATTTTAAGCAGGTCATCGGTGAAGTCTGGAGCGTCCTTTAGGATTGGCTCTTCATGTTTAGGCTCTCTCCAAACGGCTCTCCTCTCAATCAATGGAGGGGAGAAGAGGAAGTGCATGTCTAAATCTGCAACTTTTACGCCTCTATAATAGATTCTCAGCCTCTTCTCATCGGTTAATCTTCCAATAACCTCTGCCTCGACATCCTCCATCCTGAAGATTCTGAGAACCTCGTCGACGTGTTCCTCGCTGACTGTGAGGAGCATCCGCTCCTGCGACTCGGAGATGTAGATCTCCCATGGAGCTATATTTGGATGCTTAAGCGGAACCCTGTCAAGTTCAACTTCTGCTCCGCATCCATATTTATGGGCTGACTCGCCGACAGCGCTTGAGAGCCCTCCACCCCCAAGATCAGTTATCGACGAAGCCAGCTCCCTATCCCTTATCGTGATTATGGCTCTTCTGAGCTTTTCTTCCTCTATAGGATTTGGTATCTGAACTGCCGGTCTAGAAACCTCCTCGGACTTCTCAGTTAACTCTAGAGATGCGAATGTTACACCGTGTATTCCATCCCTCCCAGTTCTCCCTCCAGCCAGCACAATCAAGTCTCCAGCCCTAGCCCTCTTAAAATACTTCTTTATCGGCATTATTCCGATGCATCCGCAGTAAACCACAACGTTTCCAACGTAGCTCTCATCGAAGTATATTGCGCCGTTAACGGTGGGTATCCCCATATTGTTCCCGTAATGTCCGATTCCAGCGACAACTCCCCTGAAGATGTATCTTGGATGCTTTATTCCAGGTGGGAGACGTTCAAATCTATAATTTAATGGGCCGAAGCAGAGGATGTCTGTACATGCTATTGGATCCGCCCATACTCCTAGAACATCCCTTATAACCCCTCCAACTCCAGTTGCTGCTCCACCGAAGGGTTCGATGGCTGATGGATGGTTATGAGTTTCAACCTTAACGGCTACTGCATACTCCTCATCAAACCTTATTATTCCAGCGTTGTCCTCGAAGACCGATATGCACCAGGGCTTAGAGAGTTCATAGGTGACTTTAGCTATGTATGTCTTTAGGAGATTCTCCACTCTCTCCCCCTTATCCGTCAATATTACACCCTTGAATGTTTTATGGTAGCAGTGCTCCGACCATGTTTGGCCAAGAGTTTGAAGTTCAACATCTGTTGGGTTTCTCCCCTCACCCCTAAAGTACTCCCTTATCCTCCTCATCTCCTCCAGGTTCAGGGCTAAACCCATCTCCTCACTTATCCGGAGGAGAAGATCATCATCTGAGCCTAGAAGATCTATCTCGTACAGTTCGAAGGGCAGATCCTTCCTTATATAGATTGAACTCCTCATTTAACTTCCTCTAACTTAAATGTGTAATCATCCTTAACTGGATTGGCAAGTAACCTCCGACACATCTCCTCAACTATCTCCTCAGCCTCCCTTATTGAGGAGGCCTCTACCTTGATCTCGTAGAGCTTACTCACTCTGACCGATTCAACTGGATAGTTAAGTTCCTTCAGCAGCGCCTTTGTAGTTTCTCCTTCCGGATCCGAATGGCCCGGCTTAAGTTTAACTTCAACCTTAGCGAGATACATAGAGAGAGATTAATAGACAATAAATATTTAATCTTTAATCTCTGAATGGGATTATTACTTTTGTATTGTAGAGGGGAGGACCTCTGGAGGGGAAGGTTAAATCAAAATTCTCATTGGCTCTTCTCATCTTGATCATCCTCCTATTCTCCTTCACAGCCACTATAGATTATTGGTTACCGCCAAAGAGAACCTCTAAAACCTTCTATCTTAGGGTGGAGGTTACCATGGAGAATAGGGGCTACTCTACATGGAACATGACGGATGATGAGAGATCGGTAGGCATCTTCATGAATAATTCTTGGCAGACAGTATACTCAATCCACTCATCAAACCCTATTAGGAAGGTTACCAGCGACGTTGAAGGAAATCCAATCGCCATATTGGACCTAGGCAGGGAAACTCTACCTTCGAACAGCAAGGTCAGATACTACATTGAGTATAAGATAATCTTGAAGCCTAGAAGCCTCCCAGAGATAATGGAGAGCAGATCATTGAATCTAGGCAGCATATCGGAGTCCCTCAGAGAGAAGTACTGCGTAGATGAGGGGGCATGGCAGAGCTATACAGGATGGACGGTAAACTGTGCATAAGGATAGAGAAGGTTACACAGACACTAAATTAACATTTCGATATTAGGATATATATGATTTCACTTCATGATATAGGCTGGTAAGAAATTCTCCACTATTTAGATGAAAGAAATGCAGAAAATAGAGTATATGAGGGGGGCTATCCTCTCAGTTCTCACCAAACGACAATGTTAAAAATATGATTATAGTTATATTTAATATGATTCGGGTGATATGAATGGCTCTGGTTAAGGCTAGAAGGGTTGGCGGATCCCTTGTTGTTACATTGCCTAAGGAGCTCGTGGAGAGCAAGAATATCAGGGAAGGTGAGATCCTAGAGCTGACCGTGAAGAAGGTTAGGAAGGATGGATTCGGCGTTTTTAGAGGCATGAGACCTTTCACCGTCAGTGATGAGCTGAAGGCTCATGAGTAAGAAGTACATCATAGACGCTTATGCTTGGGTTGAGTATCTCATCGGAAGCGATGCGGGAAACGTTGTTAAGGAGATAATAGA
>WAQA01000240.1 GCA_015520475.1 Candidatus Bathyarchaeota archaeon
AGGGATGTGTTATGGCGTGCTTAGGTTCAGGTTATACTCCGAAGAGGATTGGAGGAGAAGGCTGGCTGAAACCTTGAAGATGCATAGGTAAACCTACAATAATCTCTCGGCGTGGTTGGGGGAGGATAAGGCTCTCCAGACAGAATAGACCTAAAGATAAATTGCACAGGCTGAAGGAGCTGGTGTTTGAGTAATAGGCTAACACTGAAGCCCACATCCCAAAAATATAAATTCGGAAAGATAAATAGAGATTATGATGCCTCGTTGGATATGTTTGAGCGAGGCTTATTGGGGGGCTCGTCGTCTCTACGGAGCCTACGTATGCTCCGGCAGGCAAGACCATAGAAGCAGGAAGCCCCTAATAGGAGGCAACTCACAAAATAAATACTCAAAAAAAGGAAATAATTATGTAATATATAGAGGATGTGGGATATGAGTAAGCCTGTAGATGTTGGAAGCTTGAAAGTAGGCAGCTATATCATATTGGATAATGAACCATGCCGAATAGTTGATTTAACGAAGTCGAAGCCTGGTAAGCATGGATCTGCTAAGGCCCGCATAGTCGCTATAGGAGTCTTCGACGGTGTTAAGAGAAGTATAGTTAAACCCGTTGATGCTCAGGCTGAAGTTCCCATAATAGAGAAGAGGAGTGGACAGGTTATAGCGCTGCTGCCTACGGCTGTTCAGATAATGGATCTCGAAACCTACGAGGTTATAGAGGCACCCTTCCCAGAGGATGAGAACTTAAAATCCAAGCTCTCTCCAGGAACAGAGATAGAGTACTGGCGTATACTTGATAGGGTAAAGATAATGCGGACGAAATAGGCTTGGCCCCCTATCTGTTTTCTCTCCTCCTTTTAATCTCCTCTACAGCCTCCTCAACTATCGATAACGCTTTTTTTATATGCTTCCTCTCTATACCCCTGTGAGTAACCATTCTGATTTTACGTCTGTCTCTGGGAAGGACTAGTAAGCCTCGTCTCCGCAGCTCATCTATAAACTGGTTTGATGTAACCTTTAATCCACTAACGTCTACATGGACAATGTTTGTCTGGACAATCTTCAAGTTCACTCTTAACCCATCAATCTTCGCCAATCCCTCAGCTAGGAATCTTGCATTTATATGATCCTCCTCTAACCTATCAATCATCTTTTCAAGCGCTATTATTCCTGGAGCGGCGATTATCCCTGCCTGTCTCATCCCTCCACCTAAAATCTTCCTTATTCTCCTAGCCCTCTCAATGAACTCTTCACTTCCAACAACCAATGAGCCTACTGGACAGCTCAAGCCCTTCGATAGACAGAACATTAGATTATCAACATGTCTAGTAAATTCCCTTACGTCAACCCTCAATGCTACTGCAGCATTAAATATTCTAGCTCCATCCATGTAAAGTCTTAAGTTATGGGCCTCGGCAACCTCCTTAAGGGCCCTTATCTGTTCCGGTCTCACCACGGTTCCGCCTGCACGGTTATGAGTGTTCTCGATACATATGAGAGTGGTCTCTGGAAAATGTATGTCTTTAGGTCTTATCGCCTCTTCGACATCTTCTGGATCCATCACTCCAAGATGTCCCTTCACAGGTATTGGCAATAACCCTCCTATGGCGGATAACCCGCCAACTTCATACCAGTATATATGCGATTCACTCTCCAAGATAACAGAGTCTCCACGTTTAGTATTGCTCATCAGAGAGACTAGATTGGCTTGGGTGCCGCTTGTAACCAGTAACGCGGCTTCCTTACCCATCTTATCAGCCGCCATCTCCTCCAGCATATTAACTGTTGGATCCTCCCTGAAGCAGTCGTCGCCCAACTTGGCGTTCCTAATAGCCTCTAGCATCTCCTCAGTTGGGAGCGTAACTGTGTCACTTCTTAAATCGATAACTTCCTCTTCAATCTCAGCCATACTCTCACCTTTACAATCACGACGGAGATTTACGTAAGGTCTCTTAGACTTAATTTGGTCATCCTCTCTATTTTTGCTTTTGGACAGATGGAGAGATATTAAATTCTCGAATTGTCTGATGAAGTGTCACCGAGTTAACTGTAGATTCATGGGTGATCTCCTCCCCACGTGTATGTGTGGTGCTTCCACCATCTTGGCATCCGAGCTCTTGTGGAGGCGTTGCCGAGGTTCCAGCGTTCACCCGGAGGCTTTACGCGCATCAGTCGTATCTGCTGGTTTGGGGCGGGTCACCCCGCCTTTCGGCTCGCCGAGGCATCTCCTCCCCGACTGCCACCCCCTTGGACTCATCGTCTCCACCCTTTCGGGCGACCTCTATCCAAGGGACTATCCAATACTGAAAACAGAAGTCCAACATTTAAGTTTATTATAATTCATCCTCTCCCTCACGGATGGGGTCTTCTTGCGAGATTAAGATAAAGAATTAATGGGAGGTTAACACTTATAATTCGCGTAATAAGAAAGAGTTTTTGGAGAGAAAGGGTTGGTCCTCGAAAAGCTAGGCGCTTCACTGTATGAGTCGATAAAGAAGGTTTTCCGTTTAGCTATAGTGGATGAGGCTGCTGTTAAAGAGTTGATTCGGGATATACAAAGATCGCTGCTGCAGGCGGATGTCAACGTTAAATTGGTGCTTGATATATCGAAGAGGATTGAGGAGAGAGCTCTAAGAGAGAAGGTTCCCCCAGGAATCTCCAGAAAGGAACATATAATTAAGGTTGTATATGAAGAGTTGACTCGTTTTCTAGGTGACCGTCCATCCCAGCTGAGAATAAAAAATGGGAAGAGAAACATATTCATGCTTGTCGGTATTCAAGGCTCAGGTAAAACGACGACCGCCGCTAAATTGGCAAGATATCTGCAGAAGAGAGGATATAAGACTGCTCTTATATGCGCTGACACGTATAGGCCTGGCGCTTTAATGCAGCTGCAGCAGCTAGCGGAGCAGGTTAACATTCCAGTGTATGGTAAACTGGGAGAAAGGGATCCTGTGAAGATAGTCTATGAAGGACTGAAACAATACAAGAACTATGATGTAGTTATTATAGATACTGCTGGCCGTCATAAGGATGAAACTGGACTAATAAAGGAGATGAAACGTCTCGAAGAAACCATAAAGCCGGATGAGGTGATAATGGTTATAGATGGAACAATCGGTCAGCAAGCCGCTATACAAGCTAGAGCCTTCCATGAAGCAACGCCTATAGGCTCAATAATCGTAGCGAAGCTGGACGGTTCAGCTAGGGGTGGAGGAGCCTTATCAGCGGTTGCCGCAACGAAAGCCCCGATAAAGTTTATCGGTACAGGTGAGAGGATAGATGATCTAGAAGCCTTTGTACCTGCCCGTTTCGTCAGTAGGCTCCTAGGCATGGGTGATATCCAAAGCCTGATTGAGAAGGTACGTGAAGCGGAGGTTAGGATACCTGAGAAGAAGGTTAAGGAGATACTGAGCGGAAAATTCACTCTTGCAGATATGTATGAGCAGTTCAGAGCGGTCTCTAAGCTCGGTCCTCTCGCAAAGGTTCTGCGGATGTTCCCTGGAATGGGCTATGAACTCCCAGAGGACATGATGGATCTCGCAGAGGACAATCTCAGAAAATGGCAGGTTATAATCCAGTCCATGACGCCTGAGGAGAGAGAGAACCCGAAGATCCTGAACGCCTCAAGGATTAGGAGGATAGCTAGAGGATCCGGGACGAGTGAGAGGGACGTAAAGGAACTCTTAAAACAGTACTCTATGATGCGTAGGATGATGAAAACTTTAAGGAGAAGGAGATATCCATTCCTTAAAAGGAGACTTATGATATAATTAACGGTTCAACGAGGCCTATCCGGAGATGCAGTCCATAACATTCGAGATTCTAAAGAAATCTTTAGAGATGCTTGAGAAGTATCCGCTCTGCGACCATTGCCTAGGCAGACAATTCGCCATGTTAGGATATAATATGAGCAATGGTGAAAGAGGTAGACTAATAAAGACTCTGCTTGCAATGGAGGGTCATAGACTGACAAGGACAGAGGACAGTAGGAGAGGAGTACATATCCTGAAGAAACTTGCCGCTAATGGATCGTTGAGGATGGCCTCGGAGATTCTCAAGAGAACCAAAAGGAGAGCGGATAAAGGAGAGATATGCTACCTATGTAATGGACACTTCGAGTTCCTCGATGAGTTGGCTGAGTCAGCATTGAATCTCCTTAAGGACTATGAATATGAAACCTTCCTTGTCGGAGTTAAGGTGCCTGTGGAAATCGCGGAGAAGGAGGATGAATTCAAAGCCGAATTTGGAATTGAACATAGCGAGAATATGAAGAATGAACTCAGCCGAGAGATAGGGAAGATCATCCAGAGGAGAACCGGGAAGAAAGTTGATTATATGAGGCCTGAAATAGTTATACTGGTAGATCCATTTGAGAAGGAGATCAATCTACAGATCAACCCGCTCTTCATAATGGGTAGATACAGAAAACTTGTAAGGGGGATTCCGCAGTCTAAATGGATCTGTATGAGATGCGGAGGAAAGGGATGTGAACGGTGCAACTGGACTGGAAAGATGTATCCCGAATCTGTAGAGGAGCTCATATCGAAGCCTATACTGGAGGAGACCTCAGGGGAGGATACATCCTTCCATGCTGCTGGACGGGAAGATGTGGATGCCCGTATGCTCGGAAGGGGCAGACCATTCATCATAGAAGTCAAGAAGCCTAAAAGGAGATTTCTTGATTTACAGTTGCTTGAGGAGCGAATAAATAGGGAGGCTGAGGGGAAAGTAGAAGTTTCAGACCTTCGCTTCGTAGATAGAAACATGGTTAGAAAACTTAAGCAACTTGAGGGATCTGAAAAACTTTATAAGGTTATTGTGGAGTTTAACAGGGAGTTATCAGATGAAGAATTAAAGCTTCTCGAGGAGTCATTCACTGATGTACTTATCAAGCAGAGAACTCCTCTCCGCGTATTACATAGAAGAGCAGATCTCGAACGGGAAAAATACATATATGAGACCAAAATTAGTAGATTAACAAAGAATAAGATTGTAATGAGGATTAGATGTCAAGGAGGCCTATACATTAAAGAGTTAATAACGGGTGATGAGGGTAGAACAAGGCCGAATGTAGCTGAAACAATCAAGGCTGAACCTTCATCCCTGAAACTGGACGTATTAAACGTTTACGTGAAAGGTAGGAGGAAGAGGTAGGGTATGAGCAAAACCAAGGGGTTCCGTTCGAAGACCCGTTCTGTCCTTAAAAGAAAACCTAGGGAGCGAGGGAAGATCAGAATCAGCAGAATCCTCCATGAATATAATGTTGGAGATAAGGTTGTGATAGATATAGATCCAAGCGTACATAAAGGGATGCCTCACAGGAGATATCAGGGGAAGATAGGTGTAATAGTTAATAAGAGAGGACGAGCATACGCAGTAAACGTTACCCAGGGAGACGCTGTAAAACAGATAATTGTTCTGCCGGAACACCTGAAACCCCATCTTGGAGGATAATGTAGATGCCTAGAAGAATCTTAAGCGTTAAACCAATAACAATACCTGCTGTCAAAGCGATCCTAGAGAAGATTGGAGAGGAACAGATGGATCAATTCCAGAGGAGAACGATGGATTACATTATAAAATTCTCCAAGATAGATCCTGACAAATCTGAGAAGCTAGTTAAGGGGCTTGTAGAGAAGTTCGGTTTGGAGGAGGAAGAAGCAATCCAACTGGTCAATTGTATGCCTAAGAGTATAGAGGAGATCAGGGTCTTCCTAGCTGGTGGAAGAAAGATTATAGAGACGTCTAAGCTGGAGGCGATCCTATCCTTCCTGAACAGCGGCGTAGAGGAGGGCGAGAAGGAAAGGCAGGAGGACCAATCAAATCCACCTGACCAACTGGAACATTAAAATATCCTTCCTATCACAAGAAAAGTTTACGGAATGTCCACTCTACAATAAATAAGGGGTAGCTGCTCAAAGAAGTAACAAACACTAAAATCAGGATAATTGCTCAGTCTATAACATAAGCATCTAGTAATTTTTAATAATGTTAATCGCTACTCTGTTATTGATATATTTAAAGTTTAAAATGCAGGGATAAGAGAAGGTGTGAAGTGTAATGGATAGGATTGATCTCTTCTGCTCATGTGAATATGTATTATCTCGAATCCGCTGTCCAGGAGCATACTTAATATATGTTATGGATGTGAA
>WAQA01000241.1 GCA_015520475.1 Candidatus Bathyarchaeota archaeon
CTGGTGACCCGGCGCTGGTCAAGTGGTGCTTCGAGGTGGTTGATGAAGTAATTAAGGAGCATGCTGGTGATGATGGTCTGATATACTTTAGCGAGGTTAGACAGGCTGTCAGGAGAATGGAGGACGTATTCATGCATAGGTTCCAGGATTTGAGGAGTAGGGGCTTGGATCCGAGCTTCCAACTCATCTTGGGTAGCGTGGATCTAGATGGGAAGGCATCTCTTTATCAGTTTGATAGCAGGGGGTTGGCTGAACCTGTTCATGATGATCCCGGCTACGCGATAATAGGCTCCGGGCTAGTAACCGGGGGAGTCCTTTTACTGAGGCTACTCGGTTATCGCCCAGACATAGATCTCGGAATGCTCACCGCATTCATCCTAGATATGGTAAGCGAAGTAGATCCCTCAGTTGGCCCATTCGTCGGTGAAAGTTACTTAATGAGGTTAGAAGCCGAGGACGAGGAGAAGTATGTCGCGTTAGGACCACTTAAGCCTGAGACCATCAGAGAATACAAGGAGAAGATATCTAGGCGGCGCGAGCTGATAAGAGAGTTATGGAGGCTTTGTGATGAAGCAGGTGAGGACTTAGTCGAGAAGAAGCTTAAGAGGACATTAGATCAGCCTTAAAATACGGGTAAACGTAAGCTAATAAAATAGATGGCGTCCTCAGCCTCTTTGGAGCTTGGTGGGTATCTCTCCTTAGAAGGCCCATTATTGGAGTCCATAACAGCTCTACATCTAATGACCACAGGCCATAACATTGTTCCTAGGAGGTCTAGCTACGGTGTCCATCACGACATCCTCGTAGAGGTATACGATGGATACATATTTTACGAATGTACTGGCCAATCAAAGATAACTGTCGAGAAAATCGATAAATTTAGAAACGACGCATTGAAACTAAAGGAGCGGTTAGAGAAGATTGAAGGTAAAACCTTGAAGAAGTGCGTTTTTGTCGCGGCTGTTGACAAGGGCTCTTGGAGCCAGAGAAGCCGAGAGGCGTTTAAAGAAACTGCTGAGCGGCTTGAGGATGAGGATTGCGAGGTTGAACTCTTTGAAGGAATTGAACTATTGAAACAACTTATGCTTTCAGGTTCGCTAGGCTTTAGACTCTACCTAAACAGGGTATATTTTGCCGGCCCTGAGGACTATGCGATAAGATTCGACCGCGAACAGGAGGAGTTCAGGGTCATGTATCCGAAAATTTTGCTAGAGAGTTTTCGAAAAACTCCATTCTCCGCCCTCCCCTCACATTATTGGGAGATGTTTTACCAAAGTAGACTTATCGACGCTCTGAGAAAGGAATACGAAGAGTTGCTAGAGCCCCTATGGACCTATTATGGTTATCCGGGTCTAAAGTGGAAGTCTGTACAAGATCTGATCGCCTGCTATAAAGAGTACCTGTGTTCGCTTCCTAGAGAATATGCTTCAGAAATAGGGGAGGAGGATTGGCTTTTTGCTACATGGAGAAGCAGAAGGGGGAATTGGCATTATGAACTCCACGGATTCTCTATAGAAGAGATAGTTGACAAAAGAACTTCAGGCTCACTTTGCGGTAGGGCTGACGCGTTAGTTCAAAAACTGAAGAAGGATGGGCGTATCCCTGAAGAGGAGAAGGTAGGCGTACACATACATACGTTTACGGATTGTTGGACTGCGGGTGGATGGAATGGGTTCCACGAAAGATTGGAGGCATTTGAAAAGGAGGCATATCTATTCGCAGAGAGAGGAAATGAGATACTGATGAAATTGCTTAACAGAGGTATTCTCGGCATCCGATTTAAGGAAAAGAACCTCATCACCCTATCTGGACCCGAAATTCCTGCCATAAGAAGAACATGGAGCGAAGATCAACTTAAATATACGCTGAATATTGCTGAAAAACCAACCTATCCATGAAGGTTGGAAGAGATAGTTCAGAGCTGGCCAAGGCACTCCCAGACTAGTAGACAGGTACCATAAAAGACCAGCTAAGATGGATAATGGGTTTACCGGAGAGTGATGTGAAACTCTGTGAAGTATAGGGCTTCTTAGAAGCTGACGCTACAATGTTTGGATGTGTTTGGGCTCTTAACCTTGTAAAAGGATATTCTAACCTCTTGCGGCAGCTCTATGTCTTCCTCGTTAGCAACAACGTTCCAAATCCCTGATTCTTATATTTCCCTATTCCATACCGTGTCACTGCAATCATCCTGGCGAGTTCATTATTTATTGGGTCTCTTAGAATTAGGTTAATAGTTCCTGAGAGACCTGTAAAGCCGATCTCCCTCCCCATCTTTCTGCTCCAGCCTCTTATTTTCTCAGGTTTTAAGCGGCTCTCAACCCTCTCTACATGGGGGGCTGGATGATCGTTTGCCTGTCCGAAGAACTGCCAGTATCTCTCCCGCATGCAGTTAAACAGCTTTTCTTGAAATCCTTCTTCAATAACACTTGTGAAGTATTGTCCCCTACTCTTCTCCAGTAATAGAAGTGTTTCCGTCTCTAGGCAGACTTCCTTTTTCCCCAGAATATTTTTAGCTACCCCATCAATGTATCTTGAGAGAAAATCGCTCCACATGTTTTCTTTAATCTCTTTTATGAGACCTCTGCCGAAGCCTTCGTTGCATCTTCCGCCCCATCCTAGGAAGCGAAGGCTGACTTCGACAGCTTCTTTCACTTCACGCCTGAACCTCACACCCTCACCCATTAGGATTATCTCGAACTCAAAGCCTGTTCTGGCGGGTATGTATTCAAGCGTTATAGGCGCTTTTTCCGGCACCACTCCCCGCCACCTATCACTTAGAGTGTTTATACTCATTCTTCTCAAGGGCTCCCCATTACCTTGCGTGAATCTTAGGTTGGATATTATTAGCCTCGGCTTATCCTTCCATTCACCCTCATTAGGTGACCCCCGCAGATTATTGAAGGGACATTCTTCTGCCATTTGGCATCTTGGGCAGTGGGTCTCCGGCTTAAATACTGCGGCCTCCCTTATATCTGAGTAAGGGCAGTAGGCTCTCCATAGCTGTCTCAACATAGGGCCTCTGATGCCGCGTCCCCATAGAAGACGGGCCCGGCTCCGTAGAATGCTGGTCCATCTGCTTCCCAGCGGGCGATCGCCTAGGTGCCAAGGAGATGTGGTGACTCCGTAGAAGTGAAGGTGGAGAAAGTTTTTCATCCCTCTCCAGCCGTTATGAGTTTTCTATATGATTCGCGAGAGCTGGTGAGTAATTCCCCGAGTTCATCTCCTAAATATTCCTTCTCTAACTTGAAAGGTGCCGCCTTATATTTCTCGATCTTCTTTACTTCTAGTTTAACGGCGCCGTATCCCCTCGTCTTTAGCCCCCCGAATTTTATGAAACCATGTCTGCTCATCTCCACAACCTCTGCTATGGCGCCCAGAATCTCGTCGCTAAGATTCTCCCCTGTTATCCAGCCAGTAAACTTGGTGCCCTTCCGGACAGGAATCACGTAAAGGAATGCTCTCTTAGCAGCAGCCATGTTTTTATCACTTAACGCCAGCATGGGAATCGCTGATGAATCTGTGGAAGGCAAGATGTTCTCCACAGTCTCCACGCTCTCTAGGAAGCTAAAGTATAGGGCGCCCTGCCGGGAGGCGGTTCCGAACCATGTGCAGACAAAGCACGGGTCATCCGGGCTGCATTGATCCTTCCTGTCGGCTGGTGGGGACTCCCCTTCACCTAGCTTCACGTTCTGAACACACACCCTGACATTCGCAGCAGTTAACTGAGCTGAGACGACATGCCTGAAGACGCCCTTTACAGCGTTGCCAGTTACTACAGCCTTGTTGTCGAGTAAAATTGGGACGAAGTCGGGGAGGTCCTTCTGCAAGGATTTTCCAATAATGCTGTCTACATATTCTTGACTTTCCTCGTCGCCAGCCTTAGTTATTAATGGCTCGACCGCTGTGGCCTCATACTCAATCCTCCATAAGGTCTCGAGCTTGTGAAAGCCTTCCATAGGCTTAAATTGGGAGGTACTCAACCTCCTCACCCCTCCCGGCACGGATTCTCGTGAAGGGTTTTAGGAGTTTTAAAGCTTCATGAATTACCTCCATGTCTTTATGCCGTCTATATAGGTCCTCTATGAGCCTGATTAGCTCGTTGGCCACACGATGACCATTGTTTCCGAGCTTTCCGTCCTCGGCTAGCTGTTTTATGAAGAAGGCTAGCGCCCGTGGGCCATCCACCTTACGCGCCTCTCTTATGATCTTCTGGAATTGGCTCCTCGATACGCCCCTTAGCGACCTGGAAGCCCGCTCCAGCAACTCTACGTCTACGGAGGAGATTCTCAAAACTCTCCCTCCCTGAACGTAGATTAGTGAATCCTTATTGCTTATATCAGTTAATAGTTCGTATATCCTCCAGAAGGGGTATCTGCCGTCTGCGATGAGGCCAATAACGTTTATCGGGCATAAGCACTTCTCGGCCAGGCTACATATCCTCTTAAATAGGCTTATGGGCTCCCTTCCATCTTTAAGGCCCTTGAGTAGGATGGTTTCCTCGAGACTCCCGATAACGACCACATCTTCCGGGCGCCTGTTTCCGGCCAACTCTTTGGCGCAGTCCGTATAAAAGCTCTCCAACCCTTCAGCCAGCGATATAAGTAGGTCGGGGGATAGGTCTGTCGGATTTTCGACGCGCTCAGGCACCGGCACACCTTTAATATCCGCCTCTTCAAGTAGCTTCTCCGCATTGTCTAGGAATCTTCGAGCTGCCTCTTCTATCCCACCTTCTGGAGATAAGTGAATCCACATCACCTTACCTTCTTCCAAGGCCTCCGGCCATCCTCTAGCTCTCGGTGGAGCAAGTCTAGGTACTTCGGGCACGCCTAAGAGCCTAAGCTCCTTACTATAGCTGTCTATTAAATAGTATGGTCTACGCTTTCCAGGCTCTACTTCAACAGGTCTCTTG
The DNA here is from genome assembly GCA_015520475.1 of Candidatus Bathyarchaeota archaeon. Lineage (GTDB taxonomy): Archaea > Thermoproteota > Bathyarchaeia > Bathyarchaeales > WAQA01 > WAQA01. Next base: position 4,913 of record WAQA01000241.1, read on the forward strand.
TAAAGTGTCCACTGGTACACCGATGCCTCCATCGTTATGCCCAGGTTTGACGATTGCTCATGAATCCAGTAAAGGAGCTCATTTAACTCATCATTAGATGCTCCTACGAAGAATATGTCGTCCCCCACTCTCAAGGGTAATAAATTCTTTTCATTTAAAGCGCGTTCTTCCAAATACTTCAAAACTCTATTGTTAAGGGCTCTATGACTTCGAAGATCTTTTAGTCTATAGATCCTAGGGGCGGCCGTATGTACCCTAATCACGAAGATCATATCTAGGTTCAATTTACGTCGAGCTCGCTCCCTGAGGCTTCTGCTCCTCCTTAATGCGTCGACCATCCAGTGGTGGGCTTTTAGACCTATAAAAGGGAACCTGCTGTCGGAAGGAAATAACGTTAAGAAGTCGTTAATCTCCTTAAATATCCTGAAAGGGTCTTGGCCTCTGTCGAGAATATTTCTCAAATGCTCTAATGCTTGTCCACCCGTTATAGGGTACTTATGAATGAAGGTTCTATTACGGTCATATACCTTTACTATAAACGAATCTTGCTCGCTCCGCCAATAAGTCTTCCTAAGCCTGAACCTGCCGACAGCGGAGGCAACCCTATCCGCTTCGGCCCAGTAACGTTCCCAACTACGCGTTCCAGAGTGTCCAATGATAACGTCATAAAGTGACCTCTTAGTAACGTATTCACGCAAACCTTGGTCATGCCCCCAGTCAACAAAATATAAGCTCTTAATCTTATTGACTATGTTCAGATCATCAACATATCTCTTTTTATCATGGCCTCTCCAATTCACAGGCTTTAACATGTCATGAGGTACCGCCACCGTCTGAATCGGCATTTAAAAGTAGAGTGTATTACATGTTTATAAGGTTAAAGTTAACAGCGGGCTATGCAAGGCTTCTTAATTTTATCTTAAGTACGCAACTAAGTTTGAGGCTAACCCTCAATTACACTCCTCTTTTCATTGAAACTACCAGGACGTGGCCCTGGACCCTGAAGCCCACAGCCTGATAGTGTCTCACTC
>WAQA01000242.1 GCA_015520475.1 Candidatus Bathyarchaeota archaeon
ATCCTAGCAGGTAGCTGGGATGAGAAAGGAGAAGAGAATAAGCATCAATCGATCAGTTATAATCAGCATCCTCGAATTTGCAAGGGCATGCCATCCAAAAGAGGGAATACTCCTCTTAACGGGAAGAGTGGAGAGGAACAGGATTGTAATCGAGGATGTTGAGGTTCCACCCCTCGCAGTTCATGGATATGGATTCTCAAATTTTCCTTCACACATGCTTCCAATGGACTTCTCCATAATAGGCACGGCGCATTCACATCCCTCAGGAGTGCTACAACCATCGATAGTAGACCTTAACAATTTCTATGGGAGAGTTATGGTAATAACAGCTTACCCATATATATCAGAGAAGAACATAGCCGTATTCGACAGCGAAGGAAAGAGAAGGAGATATGATATTATAGAGTAAGAAGATCAACTTTAAAAGGAAGCCTTTTTAGTATGGAGATTTATACCGCAGTGCAATGATACTTAAGAAAACACAAGCAGACCAAAGGAATAAACATAACAATGCATGATCCAATAAATGAAGCCCTTTATAGATTTATACTCCCTTTTAACCCTCAGACTTCTCCATGAACTCGGAGATCGAGGTTGCTTTGATAACCCTTTTAACAAGAACCATCTTACCCCTCAACATTTCAAAGAGCTTTCTGACATCCTCCCTCTCTAATTTAGCCAGATTTATGTAGAACATACCTGCAAAATACTGAGCGAAGAGGTATGGATCTAAACGGATAATAAGTGGACTCTGCTCAGCAACTAACCTGAACGTCTCCATATCATCTACTTCAAGAAACTCTTGGACCATAATTGATCACCTAAAAACGGTATTTGATATCCCACCTTTAATTATCACTCTCCACAGATAAAACTAGAGCTTCACCACAAGATTTTATTTATGGAATATCTGTTATTTCAGAATGAGATACTTACAGCTTATTGGAGAGTCGCGGTTTTTCCGCTCCCAGACCTATAGTTGAGAACCTACATTCCCATAGAGCCAATATACATCTCAAAACGATATTTAGGAGGACACCGCAACCCATCACAGAGCAAACATGCTTGGAGCTCAACAGAACCAATCATCGATTTTCCTCCCCCCATCCCCATCATAAAGATTACACACCACAATAAGCCACCCAAGAACCGCCATAAATCCAGCATCTAAAAGACTAGGTTTTCTAGCCATTTTGGTGGAGAATCACCGACGCTCCAGCATCTTCCTGTTTATCTCGTTGAAGCCCGTTGCTTCCGCCAGCTTCAGAAGATCATTAACGCTGGATTCTGGTAGAGGAGGCAGACCCATCTTCTCCCTCTTCTTCAATCTTACACTGGATATGTTGTATGCAAGCCCGCTCTCCAGTATGCTTGCGCCGATCTTAACCAGTGGATCTGGAACATACCCCTCAGCCACAGCCATATTCTTGAGGACTCTGAGTATAGAGGAGACTTCTACATCTTGTGGACAACGATCAATACATGTGAAACAAGCCGCGCATATCCATAGAGTTTCACTTTTAAGAATCTTCTCCTTGAAGCCTAGCTGAGCCATACGTATTATCTCTCTAGGCCTGTATGACCTACTGAACCTTGCTATTGGACAGCTAGATGTGCAGGTTCCACACTGAAAACATTTTCTGAGAGCCTCTCCACCGGGAAAATGCATCACTTCATATTTGAAAGATGGATCAACCTTCAGAGGTTTGATAATCCCTACGGATTCGGCTTCTTTACCCATAAAGTCTCACACTGCTTAGGTTACTCACATTTAAAAGGGGGAATCCTTAATATTTAAGGTTGATTGTTCTATGCGCTCAGGATCGGGAATTATTAATCTGCTGATATTCCCCCATTAAAAATTTATGGATTGATCTGGCGGCTATCTTAGCTGCTCCCATAGCTGATATAACGGTTGCATTACCAGTTACGATATCTCCAGCCGCAAATACACCTTTCATCGACGTTTCATAGGTTTCGGGATCTACTATTATCGTTCCATGTTTTGAGAGTTTAATATCTTCATTGTATACGGCTATGGGGTTAGGTCTCTGTCCAATAGCAACGATAACCGTATCAGCTGCAACCTTGAATTCTGAGTTTTCAATAGGTTTCGGTCTTCTCCTGCCCGTCTCATCAGGCTCTACAAGCTCCATTCTTATACATTCAACTTCCTTAACCCATCCTTTCTCGTCACCTATAAACCTGATAGGAGACGCTAAGAAGAGGAATCTTATTCCTTCTTCTTTAGCGTTCTCTATCTCTTCCCTCCTCGCAGGCATCTCCTTCTCCGTTCTCCTGTAGATAACTGTAACTTCTCCTCCAAGTCTTAAAGCGGATCTAGCAGCGTCCATAGCTACGTTTCCACCGCCGATCACAGCGACTCTTCTACCAACCTTGATCGGCGTGTCGTATTCTGGAAATCTATATGCTTTCATGAGATTAACTCTGATGAGAAACTCATTCGCCGAGTATATGCCGCATAGATTCTCTCCTGGAATATTGAGGAATCTTGGGAGGCCAGCTCCAGTTCCAAGGAAAACAGCGTCAAAACCCATATTAAAGAGTTCCTTTATCGTGATAGTCTTTCCGATTATTATGTTTCTCTCAATCTTAACCCCTAAACTCTCAACGTATTTAACTTCATCCATAACTATTTCTTTAGGCAGTCTGAACTCTGGAATTCCGTATGTTAAGACCCCTCCAGGCTTATGCAAAGCCTCAAATATTGTGACTTCATGGCCGAGCTTGGCAAGCTCGGCTGCAGCAGTTAATCCTGCCGGTCCAGATCCTACAACAGCAACTTTCTTACCTGTTGGAGGAGCTTTTTCTGGATTTGTAAGTCCCTCTGCCCTTTCCCAGTCAGCAGCGAACCTCTCGAGAGCTCCAATATTCACTGGAACATTTCTGATTCCTAGGATGCATCTGCCCATGCATTGATTTTCCTGTGGACATACTCTTCCGCATATAGCTGGTAAACTGTTCTTCTCCTTAATCTTCTTTATAGCTTCTCTGTAACGTCCCTCTTTTATGAATCTTATGAATGTTGGAATGTCTATGTTAACTGGACATCCCTCGACACATCTAGGAACCTTACATTGTAAGCAACGTTCAGCCTCCGCTTTAGCTTGCTCTTCACTGTAGCCTAAAGCAACCTCCTTGAAGCACCGTATACGCTCTTCAGGTTTTAGTTTAGGCATGGGCTGGGGGGGATTAATGGTTTTATTCATAAGTTTACCTCCCTTTAATCTTCTCTTCTAAAGCACATAGTACTTTCTGCTCCTCCTCAACATAGGTACGCAGCCTATTCATAAGCTCATGGAAATCAACTTTATGAGCATCGAATTCTGGACCATCTACACAAGCGAATCTTACAGCACCGTTAACTGTTACCCTACATCCACCGCACATACCTGTTCCATCTATCATTATTGGATTTAGGCTAACAACAGTTTTTATTCCATATGGACGTGTTACTTCAGCTACTGCCCTCATCATCGGTAACGGACCGACGGCGAAGACGTAATTGAACCTCCTACCCTCATCCAGAAGCTTCTTCAGGACATCTGAGGTGAAGCCCCTATAACCCTTTGATCCATCATCGGTTGAGATGTAGAGTTCGTCACTTAACTCTGCAAGTTCATCTTCTAATAGTAATAGCTCCGCTGTTCTGGCGCCTAGGATCGATACAACTCTGTTACCCGCTTCTTTGAGGGCTTTTACTTGCGGATACATTAAAGCTGTCCCGACGCCGCCTCCTATAACGGCAACTTCACCATACTTCTTTATCTCGGAGGGCTTCCCTAGAGGGCCGAAAACATCGCTTATACAGTCGCCAACCTTTAGAAGACCTAGCTTTTTAGTTGACACACCAACCTCCTGGAAGATTATGGTTATTGATCCCTCATTTCCATTCCACTCTACCAATGTAAGTGGAAATCGCTCTCCATACTCATCAACCCTCAATATTATGAACTGGCCAACCTTAGCTTTTCTGGCTATTAATGGAGCATATATACTCATACGTTTGATTCCAGGCGCAAGAACTTCCTTCTTAAGTATTTCAAAGCGTTTCGGCATTGAAGCACCCTCGCTTCCCTTTATCAAGTTGTAGAACTGATATAAAAGTTGTAGGTTCCCATAACTCAATAACAGCGTTATATTTAAAGGCTTAAAATAAAAAAGCTTAATAGAACAGGATTCATAGGAGTGATGTCAACAATAACTGTTCTATTAGTGAATTGGAGGGGAAGATTTGAGTAGGATTGACCACCCAATAGAGATCACAGATGAAAACTTTGATGAGATAATCAGAAAGAGCGAATTTATCGTAGTGGACTTCTGGGCTTCATGGTGCCCGCCATGCCGCATCTTAGCCCCTGAAATAGATAGTTTAGCCAAAGACTACGCTGGAAAGATACTCTTTGGAAAACTGGATGTGGATAAGAACCCTTCAACAGCGGCAAAGTATGGAGTTATGAGCATACCTACACTCCTAATATTCAAGAAGGGAAAACTTGTTGATCGAATAGTCGGAGCAATGCCCAGAAAGTTATTAGAAGACAGAATAACTCAACACCTATAATAACTAATGTCAAGAGAACCGCAAAGATCCAAAGGACACGTCAAGAACATCAAGGATGAAGAGGGTTAAGGCAGTAATTATAAGAACCAAGTATTGGCGTCCAGGAGAGAATTTCCTAGATAGGATAGTAGATGCTGTCAAGGATCATATAGAGGAAGGCGACATCGTCACAGTTTCAGAGAAAGCGATCTCAACAGCAAAGGGAAACATCATCGATGAGGATAGAGTGAAACCCGGAAGGATGGCACATCTCATAGCTAAGTACTGGATGAGGTATATCTGGGGCTACCTACTCGGAATCTTATGCCATCTAAAACATAGGAACCTAAGAAACTTAAGGAATTATCCATTGGATGAAGGAAGCAAACATAAACAGGTAGCATTAACATATGCTGGACCATTACAGGCTCTACAATGGGGATCTGAAGGGGGAATCGACGGAAGTAATCTACCCTTCACCTATGTCTCCTTACCGCTAAAAGAACCATATAAGGTGGCGGAGGAGATACGGAGACACATAGAAAAGAAGCTATCTAAGAAAGTGACTGTGATGATCATCGATACAGATAAAACGTACACTATAGGAAGGATACATTTCACTCCACATCCAAACCCCATTAATGGAATACGCTCATTTGGATCTGTAATAGCATACATTATAGGACGAGCCTTAAAGCTTAAACGAAGATCAACGCCCATAGCAATAACTGGATCCAGAATCGAAGTGGACCTCGCCTTAAACATAGCAGAGCTAGTAAATAGATGTAGAGGTTCAGGAGCAGGAGCCACAGTATGGGACATGGCTAGAAGATTCAACGTTCCATTAACAGAAGTGACATGGGAGATGCTTGAAAAGATAGATCATAAACCAATAGTAATAATCAGAGAAATAAAAAAGAAGGGTCTTTAGATACGCTCCCAGATAGGAGTAATCCTCCCTTTAGCTTCAGACCCTAAGATTATAGGTTTTATACCTGCAATCTCACATAGATATGTTAATTTACGTATATGATTACCTGCAACGCCTAGAATATGATTACATGGAAAAACGCTTATGAACTCCTCGAAGCTACAATGTAACCTTGCATGGACATGAGGCCATGTTGGGTTAGTCTGTTCATTCAATGCTTTACGTTCCTCCGGAGGCAGCTCAACAGCCTCTCCAAGAACCATAACCATGTAAAGCCTATCATTCCAGAGGCCAAGCCTAGCGAAGGTTATCTCTCCAGGCGCAGCATCAAATTCAACAGATGCCCCTCCAGCCTTAAAGTAGAACTCCAAAGCAGGATGGAAGGTTATCTTCTTAAAGTTCTCTTTCGGATCCATACTTCTCGAAGCATACCAGCTGGCATGATTACCTGAATTACAGAAGTCCCACAGATCCTTATCCGGGTGATAGAGTCTAACATCCATAAAGAGAACAGGTAATCCGCCACTGATATACTTCAACAGCTGCATCGTAACAGCCGCCAAAGAATCAGCTTCAGTAGCGCATACAGTAGGCTCTTTAAAACCATTCCAATCATATGGATCATTCATAAGCATCTCCGCCACATCGCCCAGACATACATGCTCAGTCAATTCACGTTGACCCTTCAACCCGCAGAAGTCAAATCCCTTCTCCTCATTAACAGCCTTCATGGCAAGATACAGTTTTATCTGGTTCTTCAAGGTCTCCCTAGTCAACATCTTCCCATCATATCTAAGGCGATCACCCAGCATCTCCTCAAACCATTCTAATCCTTTCTCAACCTCTTTCTCATCTACATTCTTCATCTTCTCGACAAGCCAGAGCTGGTCTATCTGGCGGACAGTAACTCCAAACGTCTTTATTATCGGGATGAGATGGAAGTATCCAGTCTCCATCCCCATAGAATGACCTCCATACATTCCATAGACCTCATTCTGAATCGTAGTATACGCCTGAGCAGCTCTAACCCAATCAATAACCTTAGCTCTAACTTCAGGATCATCCATATCACCTATTATTCGATGGGTTCTCACGCCAGCCTGACGGAGAGCACCATCAGTTGCAAGGAGACCTACATTACCTGGGAACTTACCGCTATTATTTGAGAGACAGAGTATAGGTTTGTCTCTGCCAACACTGTTTATGAATGGCCAAACAAAGAAGGGAAAGTTCCAGACATAGAAACATAATATAACCTGCTTGCAGTTTGCTCTAGAGATTTCCTCGCCAACCCTCTGAGCTGATCTAACAGAGGTTATTATCTCAGATCCTACAATAACTTCTGGAGCTGAACCATCTATATTCTTTACCCCTTCACGGATTATCTTGGCCCAACGGTGAAGGACTTCCATGCACTCTTGAGTGTTCTGTCTATATACATGTTCCCGCTCATCATTAAACATTACTATACCTATAGGCGTACTCCTCATAGAATCACCAAACACGATTTATCTCTTGAATCAAGAAGGTATTGACTTTCAGTAGCTGCATCATCAGATATAAAGTCAAGGGGAACTATCCAGATCAACCGTAGAAAAGACCATAACACCCCTACATGAACAGGCGTATCCCCCTCTACGTCCTTCACTTGAACACCTCTCATCAACACAGAATTCACATGCTAACTATCTCACTCTAAAATTAAGAGAGTTAAGGATATTTAAGCTTAATCGAGACTTATTCATTAACGTCTCAAGATGGGACCCGATTTCAATAATACTCTATAGACCGCTCAATCTATCAAGATTCTTCCACACTCTACAGCCACTTCCAGAACAACAGAACATGCAGGATCAAAGAGGAAGTCTAGTCCACATCCATCAATCAAGATAATAATATCCTACAGGCATTTCCATGTATAGATTAAATTAATTATTTTGATGTTAAAGTAGATTATGAAGGATGGATTAACGTGTCTGAGGAGTACGCGTTAATATTTGATTGCGGCTCAACAAATCTTAGAAGCGTAATCATAGACTCGGATGGAAGAGTCATCACTTACGTCAGCCGTCCAAATCATCCTCAACCTCAGATCAACAAAGGGAAGAGATGGCTTGTCTGGGATATG
>WAQA01000243.1 GCA_015520475.1 Candidatus Bathyarchaeota archaeon
CCATATCATCACCTTTTCAATGAAAAATAAAATTTTAGCAAATTTTTTTCTTTGATTTTTACTTTTTCCAGTATATTTCGTTTGTTTGGTTACTTTTGCAACTCTAAAGTAAAATGCATGTATATTCAAAGTATTACATCTGTAATGCTTTTGTTGGCTGATAAAAAATAAATTTTCTTCCAACCCTTATATACTACGCAGCCTATATAAAGGTAAAAGTGGAGAGAAGGGATGAAAGAGAAAATCTACGCATTAGCCCTGTTCACCTTAGTACTTATAGGTGTGTCTGCTGCTTGGGCGGCGTATAGTGGTACATCAACTGTCACCGTAAGTAAAATAGAGGATATAGCGGCTCTGTCAGCGTCAGATAAGACGTTCACAGTCTCAATTTATAGACGAGGATGGTTCTATGGAACTAAAGCGGATGTATTCACAATAACGGATCCAAGTGATAATACTAAGGCGCCAGCTACAAACAAGATATATGTCACCGTAATACTGCTGAATGCTCCTGAACTGAGGCGATACTTCAGATACTTGACTATTAAAGTGGATCTCAACAATGGAACTAGCCATGTTATCGACTATATAACTCTAACGAACGCTGAAGTGCTCTTGGACGCTAGCACATTAAAGGCGGGAGGAGGAGTCTGGACCATAGACTTAACGGCTTACGGATACGCTTGGAAGACTGGATCAAACATCCAGATACAGCTGATAGCATCAGTAGAACCGGCTGAAGCTAGCACAGAGTAGTAGTGGCTGAGATGTAACAGTCAACGGGACACAACAGCCTCCCCTCACTATTTTATTTCCTATAAAAATGTCAACGGTGATCAGTTTGAGCTCTTCTAGAGTATTCGGCGGTGCATGTTTGGCATCTGCAATAAGCCTGACAAGTTTCTTATTGCTCATACTATTAAAGGGTAATCTGCCGCCAACCACAATGTTCATGTACGTTGGTTTACTGGGAGCGACTATAGGTGGCCTACTGTATCTCGGCATAGATGCGACAATCACTTTAAAGGAACAGAGATCCGGAGATAATATCAGATTAATTAGAAGTAGCAATGGGAGGGTTATAGCGATAGGTAACGGTGGGGGCAATTATGTGATACGTCGTCTTCATCGTCGGGGAGAAGTTAAGCTGGGAAGACCTAACCAATTAAAGGACAAGAGAATATTGAAATGGATGAAGATTACTCTTATAACATTTCTTCTTCTTGAGGCATATCTCATAATAGTCTTTATCAGCGGAACATTCACTCCTATAATGGTCATTCCATCCCAGAGTATGGCTCCAACATTGAATAGGGGTGATCTAGTCTTCATTGTAGGCGTAGATGCTAAAACCATAAATGTAGGAGACATTATAGTTTTTAATGTTCCTCCACCATATAATAAGTATACGCCCTCCCCTGTAATTCACAGAGTTATAAAGGTGGAAGTTAAGGGAGGAGAAATATTCTTTAAAACTAAAGGAGATAATAATCCTTCAGCAGATGCATGGGAGGTTCCGGCTGGAAACGTCATTGGAAAACTCAACGGTAAGATACCGTATATTGGATTCCCAATACTATTTCTAAAGACTCCATATGGGCTGGCTGTAGCTGCACTGTTACTGTTGACGTGGATATTCCGTCCGCAGCTCAGGAAGGCTTCAAGGGAGGGGGGAAGTGAATAATGTCCAGGAAAACTCAAATGAATAAATGTGTGTTCGTTCAAGATAAGATATGTAATGTTGATGCAGATGAGATACCGCTTGAAGTATGTAAATTATGCCTTGAGGTATGGAAGACAAGTAATGAGAACATCACCGTGAAACGTTCAATGGAAAGACCCTCAAGAACCACAGAAGAATCTGAGGAACCAGATTATAGGAGGATCTATAGTAGTCTCTCCGAACTTGACCGTCTCTTCTCAGAGGGGAAGATCAATCCAGACGCGTATATCCAACGGAGAAGAGAAGTAATAGATTCAATATCCTATAAGAAGCCTGCTAGATCTAAATTTAAAAATTTAGAGGCTATGCTTAGGAGGATGGAGCGCGGAGAGGCAAAAGTAGCGTTGATCGAAGAGAAAGGTAGGCGATTAAAGGTTAAACTAATCTTTCCAGAAGGGTGGCCTATACAAGATAGGATCCGGGATGAAACCTTAAACGCGATATTTGAGCTCTATGAACGATTAGGGGATAAAGCGAAGGATATACGGATCGAACTTAACAATTTCAAAGTTGCAAGTTTAGGGTTCAAGGATGGAAAGCTTGTACTTTTAATTTTAGATCCAGACCAAGAATTCAAGAGTTTTGAAGAGGATATCGAGAAGGCCTATGTGCACCTTAAAGAAGAAACCAACTGGGAAGAGAAGATACCTAGAATATATAGGGAGTGTTTCCAATCGTATCGAGATAAAGTTTACATCATCTAATCTTCCCTCTACCAGCAAGAGATATTATAGGTTTATGATGAATTAATCTTGATTCTTATTCCTTCTCTCTTGTCAATGTTATACTCGTAAGAGTTTAATGCGTGATTTATTCCTCTCATCTTGAGTATCTTTAAGCATCTCTTTAACATTCCCTTCTCATAGTACGTTTCCATAAGTATTATTCCATCAGCTATAAACTCTTCTATGCTCTCTCCAATCCTACTTGTTCCCCATGGTACATCAGCGATCATGATTGTTGTGCAGCCTGTTCTCTTAACGAGCTTATAGAGTAAGCGGATGAGATGTCTCTTCTCTAAGTCACTCTTTAAACCGATGTACAGGGCTGTGATAGAGTCTATGACGAGCCTCTCAGCATGCAAGAAGACAACTGCATCCATAATCTGGTTTAAGGCTGATTGAATCTCTATTTCAGCCGAGATTGACAGATCAAGCACAACTATCTTCTTCTCATCGATCAATGACTTAAAATCCCATCCGAAATTTTCCATCTCATATAGGAACATATCCTTACTCTCTGCAAAACATGCATATACGCCGGGCTTTCCATACTTTACAGCTCCATCATAGATGAACTTGGCTGAGAGAATAGTCTTGCCAGCTCCAGGATAACCTGCTAAGAGAACGACGCTGCCTCTAAGAAATCCTCCATCAAGCAATTTATCAAGTCCAGGGTTCCCCGATGAGATCCTTTTATTCAAAATTCTTCACTCTCCCAACTATGTTTTGGATATCTTTAGGAATCTGACAGTCGCATGGAATAGTCACATTTAAAACCTTCAGTTCAATCATCCAGGTGATCTTCCATCCCCCGTCAGCGTTCTCGGTTGTCTTTATAGGGGAGCGATGGAAAATATCTCCTCCATTGAGGTGTCCATGCTAATGCTTCAATTATCTCCCATCTTTTATCCAAAAATAGATATAAAAACTTTTTGATGACATGATCCTTCCTGAATGTTTATACTCTATCTATCCCCATTTAAGGTATGAATTAAAAATTCGGAAAGGTGAGCTAGGTCGTGAGCTTCATGCTTCTCCACTTGTGCTTCTTACGGGAAACCTTCCCAGAGTCCGAGCTTCACTGCATGTTCTGGATCGGCTCACCACAACCCCTGACTGGAGCATATAGTCCTCCTCAATAATAGATTTACTGAGCAGAGATATAAGCTAACGATAATTCATCTTATGGTCTGAGCCACAAGATTCCTCGCCGAAAATTGAAGTAAACCTTCCCCTTTTCATTTAAACAGAGTTTAATATGTATGTCGCTCTTTATGTGCATCCGGCTAATCTCCTGATAAAGCCCTATTAATAGGTGAAGGCTTCCCAATTATTCCGATAACTTCGATCGTTACCATGGTTAGCTTAAATATTTCCCATAAGCTGTACGTTACTAACTAATCTGCTGGCAGGCTTCTATCTTTTCTCAGCAACCTTAAGACAATGAGTAATATCGTTGATATCAGTATAACTGCCGTTAGGATGCTGACCAAATCTATTGTTGGAGGCCCCTCAACAATTTTTCCTTCTCCGACGGTGCTTAATGGGAAGAGAATAAGGTTGATTCTAGTTTTTCCAGCCCTTACAAGATGCAGTCCTCCTAGAAAAAGATTCCTTAATCTGTCCCCGCTTCTCCCATCTATATATACGGTTCCTCTGTTTGATGAGGCTGAGATGACATTGAGTTTTCCATTCAGTCTTATCGTTACGTTTAAGTCTCTAATGTTGAATTTGAGTGTATCGCTTGTATTAAATAGTTTTAAGCCTAATAGAAGATACTCGTCTTCTGGTGTTTGGTACACTCTATATTCTATGAAGGGTTCGATAACTATAACGTCTACCTGTAATTCTCCTTTAATCACCTTCAACGAGTATTCGCCGGCTTTGAACTCTCCTATGGGAAGAAAACTCCATGAAGAGGATTCGAGCTTTATCGTCTTTATAGGTCTTCCATCTAAGTATACCTCCAAGGTGCAGTTGCTCTCCTTTGAGAGTAAGAGTATCCGGAATATCTCTGATTCATCAAGGTTGAGTCTGCCGAGTTTAATGAAGTCTCCTTTGTTTAGGATGATATATTCTCCTTTGGAGGAGTCTCCTATTACTGTTCTGTAGATGCCTTGGAGATCCTCAGCTTCCAGCGTTAATGGAATAGAACTACCAATCGATTTAACCCGAAGATATCTAGAGCTGTCTCTATTTGAAACTACATATATTAAGGCGTCTAATGGTACCTCTGTTGCTTCGCAGCCGCTGTTGGTGTTAACATATCCCTCACCCATTATTCCATCATAGACTGTTCCTGTACCTGGATTATACATCTGTACGCCGGCTGGATTATTTCCAAGAAACCATGAGGCGGATAACCCAGCCATAATATGATATATCTTAGCTATTCTTTCATTGGTTATGCTTCTAGCTGCTAATGCGAAGGCTTTAACTATGGTGGCGGGAACTATGGGTGGGCAGGGATACGTTTCTGGAACGCGTCTCCATGAAAACCATATCTCGTCGGAGTATGTAAATTGATAGCTTATAGCAAGATGTACAAAAAGATTTTCCGCGGCTCTTCTGGCGCTCTTCACATATTCTGTCCTATTTAAGATTCTTCCTGCAAGCGATAATGCCTGAACTGGTAACCCTGGAGCATAGGTTGAGCTCTCACTATAGAAGCTCCAAGGAGGATATTCTTTGATGATATTCTCTAACATCATCTGCTTGGAGATTAGCTTACCTGAAAGTGATTCAATGTTCTCTTCTGCCCAGCCGGCATGGCTAGCGTTGTAGTAATAGGATAGACCCATTATTATGTGGGAGATCGTCCACGGCGAGGTTATCGAGGGGAAATACTGCTTTGATCTCAGTATGGCCTCTTCAAGCCTCTTGGAGAAGGTTGCGTTGATTTCCTTGAAGATCATGTAGCCTAGGCCGAGGGCATGTATTGCTCTCCCAAACCAGTCGCCTGTCCCAAGCCTGTCTTTAACTCCATTGATGATGTAAAGATAGAATAATCCATTAGGATCCTGCATCTTCATGGTGAATATAAGTGCTTTCCTAGCACTTTCAAGAGCATTCTGGTCTTTGAAGTGAAGATAATAATTCATGTAGGTTATCGCTGCTCTGGCAGTATCATCTAAGTTTACGTTCCCCATAAACCAGCCGTTACTCCAGAACTCCCACCACCCTCCAGTCTTAGGATCATAGAGTTCATTTAAGTGAGAGAGATTTATTCTTAGAGGTTCAGCCTTCACAATACCTGTAATAATATAGGCTGAGATTAATAGGATGAATAAAACAGCAATATCTCTTCTCATCTTTATCGCTGATATAGCCCTGAATTATTGAGGTTAACCATTATAAGGTATGGGGAAGAAAGATAAATGTGTAGCTGGCTGAGCGACGCTATTATTGTTTGAGCTCTCTTCCATGATCTAGTGCTGCCGTAGACTTCTCTCTTAGATGTTCTATGTCTACTGAATAATATGTCTCATCTATCTTTAGACTTCCCACTTTTCTAGGGAAATGTTCCTTTCCAGAGGAATAGGAAGTAATAGAGTATGAGAAGCAGGAATAGCATTGCCAATATAATGAGTACTCCTGAAGATTTTGCCTTCTGTTTTGTCTCGGCCTTCTCTATCTTTTCAAGCTTCGTCGCTGCCTTTTCTTTCTCTATAGATCTCTTCGGTGCTCCCATGCCCTTTGTTAAGGCCTTTTTAAGCTCGTTAAGGGCTTCCGTTGGGTCTCCCTCAATAACGTTTAATCCATAAGATCTTGCAAGTTTCTTTGCTTCTTCGTCCAGTGAAGGAGAAGCTACAATATAGGCTTCAGCCTTTGTATCGAAGATCTTCCCGTACTCCCTTATTATTTCAGTTGGTCCTATTGGTTTGCTTGAGAAGAGGGTGTCGAGGGTAATTGTCTTTCCATCCTTCCCCCTTGCAAGTATGTCGAATTCATGTTGTATGCCTGATTCACCGATTAAGCGGCTTGGAACCTTGACTTCGTAATCAAGATCCGTAAATATTCTCTTTGCAAGTGATGAGAAGAGGGCTCCGCTCTTTATTTCCGAGATTGCCTGTTTACTCAGTCTATACCTGTAGACTTCATGGTATAATGCGTCGTCGAATGTGAATCTCTCTTTGCAGTCTCTGCATAGGTGAATTACCTGCGGTGTCTCAATTCTCTTTTTGCAGTCTAGACATTCATACCAGCTTCCTGCGCTTCTATACTCTTCCTTTCCAATCTTAGCCTTACATCTTGGGCAGATAAGATCTCCATTTGTCCTAAATTTTGTTAGGTTGTCGATGTATCCGCATCTTATATGTTCTATAAGGGCGTTTCTTATAATCCTTGGAGAGTTACAGAAGGGGCAGACATAATTTGTTGAGATGTCTGCGTGGTTACAGGATGGACATTTTATGGACATGTCATAGAGTTCCTCATCTAAGATGCCTACCCTAGCCAGTCGATGTAGGAACTCTCTCGTTTGAATAGGATTCTTCCCGGTGATCTTCTCTACTTCTGGATATCTATATCCGTATTTCAAGTCGAAGACCGGTGTTATCTCGAGTCCTCTTTCAAGCATCTCGAGTAGGAAATGCGCTACTTCCGGATCTTTATATGCAGAATATCGTTCTCTGACGATTTCTCGGTCTGCCTCTGACGTTGACATCCCTTCTCTTCCCAGCAAATAGCAATTATAAAATTTTTGTCAATACTATTTAAAGGTAGATGTATTTAAAATATAAGTATGCCTATAAATCCACTTAAACATCCTCTGGACATGACCTGGTTTATAAGTTCTCATCTCTGCATGATCATACATAGGCTTCTGTAATATTGTAAATATTCATGTCCTTTCTCGGTGGTTATGATCAATCCTTTATCATCTGATAATCTCATGATTAGTCCTCTCTCTTCAAGCATGTTTAAGTATTCATCTAAGAGTTTGAAGTTGAGGTTAGCTCCATA
>WAQA01000244.1 GCA_015520475.1 Candidatus Bathyarchaeota archaeon
CCACAGTTCTCTGGGCATGCACCGTAAGCTCCACCGCATGGCATACCCACATCATGTTTGCAGTATGCTGTTGGACAATTACTTGTGGAGCATTCCTTTCCTCCACATTTAGGACCGCTCTCGGAGCAGGTGGTGGAGCCGTCACATGGCATCCCCTTATTCAAGCAATAGTTGGTTGAGCAGTGAGCAGCGGAGCAGGTTGTACCGCCACAAGAGTACTCTGAGGGGCCTATGCAGTCGCCCGTTCCATTACATGGCATCGGTCCCTTTTTGCAGTAGTTGGGGCATACTGTCGTGTCGCAGTTTGATCCGATACAGCCTCTGTCTTCGCATAAGTATCCGCTGCCCTCACAGTTGCATCCAGAGTCAGGACAGTTATAGTAGGTGCATGATCCACAGCCAGATAATAGCTCGGCGTCGCTTAATGCGTAGGCAAGAACTATCTCGGGTCCTATACTGGGGCTTGAGCAGGATTTCCCGGTTATAGATGCATTGCATCCAAGGCTGTTGGTTGGTGTCGATCCTATGATGGCGGGGAGGTTCGATGGCAAGAGAAGAGCTACGAGAGATACGGTTAGGATCATGGAGCCAAATTTTCTTTTGATTTTATTCTCCCTCCAAGCCATCACAATACACATAAACATTTCTGTATTGATATTATTTAAGTTTTTTCAGCAGGCCGGTTCCGTTACTTTAGGCGGGTTCTCTTTCAGATAGTTTTGGAGGTGATGTCTATGTTTATCTGGGGGTGCTTTTGTGGTGTTTATTTGTTTTTGGAGGGCTGGTTCTAGAGAGCCATACAGATGGTTAAGGGTGAAGAGGGCTTCAACGATCACTCCCCATTAGAAGACATCGTTGCCGCCTAAGTCACATCCAACCTCCACAAACAACCAGAATACCGCACACCAATAAACCAAATAAAGAAGATGATAACTCCAGAGTAACAGATCCCAACTAGGTGAACCGTAAATCTTAAAAATATAATCAATGTATATTAGCTGATGATCCTAGATGAGCTACTTTAGCATTGGTTATCTGACTCCTAAGCAGAGGCGTATCTGGTCTTGGAGGCGTGACGGCCTATCTGAGGGCGAGATAGCTGAGCAGATGGGAGTTTCCAGGCAGGCCGTGAATCATGCGATTCATACCATCGACTTGAAGGTCAGTAGAGCCTTAATGGAGGCTGCAAAGATAAACAGGATCGAGATGAGTAGTCCTCCGGATCCAGTTAAGGGGATTCTCGTCGGTTATAGCCATGAATTTGGTGTCCGCGCGTTGATCACGTACTCTGCCGCGAACGGCATCCAGGTCTGGTATGAGCATGAGGGCAGATGTGAGGATTGCCGTTACCTTAAGGAGTGTCAAGAGATCCTACTTAGGGAGGCTGAGGAGAGGGATATAACCCTAACAGACTCTGAAAAGAGGATGCCGCCCTCAAAGCTCGCCCAGACAATCTTCCAGAAGATACTCTCTGAGAGGAGGTAAGAACGGTTCTTTGAACCGTCCATTTCCAGAGGATTTTCTCCGCAGGATACTTGGATGGTGCAGAAGACCGCGGGATTCATGTGTCCCTAAACCTCCCCAAGGAAAGTGGATGCTCATCAGACTTCTCTTTTATAGGATCTTTAGCCGTATCGCCAGCACCTTCACCCCAACAGAATGGGCAGTTATCCTCCTCTTCCAAGTTCTCCCATATTTACGGAGATATATGGATTACTTCTTCATTTACAGGTATATCTTCTGGCATCTTCTAGATGCGGCTGGGAGGGAGATTGCCTTGTTATTTGTTAACTTCGGGCTCAGCTGGTCCTTGATCATGCTGTCCTCCTTCTGCCTCGGAAGCCGCGTAGGTATGACTGTAGGATTCTTAAATGCACTTATCTTTCTTATACTCCATCTTCTCACCTTCTCACCTAGATTTCTGATTTCTGCGGAGAGATATGCCAGGTTTGTCCTCTCCCTCTTCGGCATTCAAACATACTCGTATGTATGGACGTACGTGTTTATAGTATACCATTGGGTAGGCATCTTTATACTCTGGGGCTTTTTCTTAGGTTATATACCTGGCAAGCTGGCTAGGATAAGGTCTCCTCTGAAGTATCCACTCTTCGCATTAGTATCTTTCCTTTCAATCTACTTTACATTTCTCTTCGTTTGGAGGTGGATACTTAATCCTGTGGAGAGTTTATTGTCGGCGGGAAGGTCAGGTGTTGTGGTGTTATCCTGTAACATTATCCTCTTGATCCTCATCAAGATTGGAAAGCAGCCCACCCTCTTCCTGATTAGGGTATTGTATAGAATCCTTAAAAGAACCCTTAAAGAGTTAATCAGGAGGGCAATCGAGTACATAGAGACTACTGGGATAGAAGGTGCATATCGCCTAAGATCACGGTGGCCATAAAGGCTCATGGCTGATGACCCCTTACGGTTATTGATGGGCTCTCCAGTCTTCTCCAAGAAGATCAAAGGTCATGGTTGCGAGAAACTATCTTTCAGAAGGGAATGGTCGTTTGAAGATTATGGATGAGCCATATTTTCTATTGTAGAATTTGTATATGTTCCTTCAGCAGGTTGGATTGGCGGCTATTCCTTGGCTTATCATGCTTTAGCCGGGTTGATGTGAGCCAGCATCAAACTTCTATAGGGCTGCGGGGCGATCTCAGTCTTTGGACGGTAATAGTTTCATAGTAGACTGACCGATGATGCCTTATATACCAGGTATATCTCTGAGCCTATGTTCAGATTCATGTCTTTGAATGATTGTCTTGTGATTTGGGCCGTGAATATCTTACCTGTGTCCACCTTCAATCTTATGATTGGCCCATGATCTATTATCTCGATTATCCTCCCTTTAATGATGTTTCTAGCGCTTGATTCTATAGGTTTCTTGGAGACGATTATGTCCTCCGGCTGTATAAAGACTGTTACTGGACCTGTCTTCTCGAAGGCTGCTTCGATATATATGCTGTCACCTATATCTATGATGGATGTTCCAGTTGACAGTGGCTTAGCGATTCCATGAAAGACGTTTTCAAGCCTTGTGAAATCTGCTATCTTAAGTGACGGTTTATTGAGCAGATCCTTTAATGGTCCACTCTCAATCACTCTTCCATTTAGCATAAAGGCAGCTCTATCCGCAACGTTACCAACTTGGAAGATGTTGTGAGTTGCGATTAATACGGTTGTTTCCAGTTCTCTATTCACATATCTTATGACTTCCTCTATTATCGACGTTGTTCTTGGATCCAGATTTGCTGTAGGTTCATCTAGGAGTAGAATTTCAGGTTCAAGTACAAGCGCCCTCGCTATGCTTACCCGTTGCTGTTCTCCCCCTGAAAGTTTCTTTGCGTTTCTCTTCTCGTAACCTTCAAGTTTAACTATTCTTAGTGCTTCATGTACTCTCTTATCTATTTCGGCTTTCGATCTTCTCCGTATCTTTAGGCCGTAAGCGATGTTATTGTAGACTGTTGTGTTAAAGACGATTGTTCTCTGGAAGACCATTGTACATCTCTGCCTTATGAAGGATGAGAAGCCCTTATTGATTATGGAATCGTTATAGTAGATCTCTCCGCTTGTAGGTTCTTCAATCCCAGCTATTATCTTGAGGAGCGTTGTCTTTCCAGCGCCGTTCGGTCCCAGTACAGCCAATATTTCCCCCCTGTTAACCTCTAGGTTCAGACGGTTCAGCGCCAATATTTCTCCATACCTCTTAACTATCTCTTTCAGTCTTATCAGAGGCATCATCTACTCCCTCTTCAGCATATTCGTCACGAAGCTTAAAGCGAAGACTATTAGGAGGAGGATTATCGTTAAGGCAATCGCTAATTCAAAGTTTCCTCTAGTCGTCTCCAACGCGATTGTGGTTGTTAGGACCCTTGTTAATCCGGAGATGTTACCGCCCAGCATAAGGGCTACTCCAAGCTCGGCTATTGCACGATTGAAGCTTGCGACGATTGCTAGGATTATGCTTGGTAATGCCTCTTTGAATACGGCTAGGCTTGCTTGGCTTTCCGACGCCCCTAACGTCTTCGCTAGATCTTTCACTTCCGGCGCTACATCCTCAATTGCATTCGCGGTGAAGCTTACCATTATGGGGGTTATGAGTATGGCCTGCCCAATTATTATCGCGTATGGCGTATACAGCATTCTGAGGATGCCGAGGGGCCCACTTCTAGAGAGCATCAGATATAAGATTAAACCTAAACCGACTGTTGGCATGCCGAGCATTGCATTGAAGATTCCCTTCACAATCCTTCTACCCGGAAACTTCTTATAGCCTATCAATATCCCTAGAGGGATGCTCCATACGGTTACAAGTAAAGTTGCGGATCCAGAAACATAGATTGATCTGAAAGTTGCATCTAGCACCGATGGGTCTCCTGAGATTATTAGGTTTATTGCATGTTTCAAGCCTTCAATGATTTCAGAAACCATATGTGATCTACCATTTTCTATAATAATGGAGGTTCTAGTCTTTATAGAGTTCTGGGTATTCTCTGCGATACTTAACTGGACATTCTGTCCCATTGAAGTAGGCGTATTCCTTTATCCATTGAACCACCTCGCTATTCACATTCTCCCTTAGCAGTTTGACCGCTGGATAGAAGAGGCTATACCCGTAAACCTTGAAGTTCTCTATTATCTTCTGCCCCTCATCCGATGTTAGGAACTTTATGAATATCATTGCATCTCTAAAGTTTACTTTTGGCACCTTATCCGGATTCACTGCGATTACGCTGTATACGTTTAGGAGCTCCTTCCCCTGCTCTACAAGAACCTTTAATTTGATTAGGCCAGCCCCGTAATATTTAAGGTATGTTCCTATATCGGAGAGGGTGTATCCTTCCCTCTCATTTGCTACCAGCAGGGTCTTTCCCATCCCAGATCCAGTCTCCAAGAACCAAGGTTCATCTTTTAGGCTGCTCCAGCTGAAGCCGGCGTATGACCATAGAATCTTCTCTTTGGTATGCGTCCCAGACTCATCTCCCCGGGATATCCATACAGCAACCCCTCTTCTCCCAGCGTCAACTATCTTCTTCAGGGCCTCCTCAACGCTTAAGCCTCTAATACCGGCAGGATCGGATTCTGGACCTACTATAACAAAGAAGTTATAGGCGATTATCTTCCTGTTAACTCCGTATCCAGCCTCCAGAAACTTCAGCTCCTTTGACGGTGCATGGACAAGTATCACGTCTGCGTCGCCCCTCATCGCATGTTGTATAGCGAGGCCTGTTCCAACAGAGATGAAGTATAGATCTATCGGGTACTTCTCCTCAAATCTCTTCTCAATCGCCTCCAGCAGACCAGTATCATAGAGGCTTGTAGTTGTAGATATAACTAGTGTCCTCTTCTCCCTTGATATTGACGATATATAATAGGATGTTCCAGCAGCCGATATTATGACGGCAAGCATTATTGTTATCAGCCATATGGGGAGTATTCTTCTCATGGATCATCACGTTATGTTCATCCGTATATTTCGATATAGAGAGCATCACCCTTATATAAAGCTTACCACAAGAAGAAAGAGAGGATGACAAACCCCAAAGAGAGCTGTAAAGCAGCCTATAAGATATGGCTGGAGTATAACGGGAAGCCCATTCTAGGGAAGGGAGGAGCAGAAATCCTAGAGGCTATAAAAGAGGAGAGATCCATCTCCAAAGCATCAAAGAGGCTGGGAATGTCCTACAGATACGTCTGGAAGTATCTTGAGAGGATGAAGAGGAACCTTAAACAGCCAGTCATAGAAACCTTCCGCGGGGGAAGGAGTGGAGGAGGGGGAGCTCACCTAACCAGTCTAGGCGAGAATCTCCTAAAGGAATATAATCGCCTAAAAGAGTGTTTGGAGAATATCCTAGCTGAGAAGGATTATTGGGAGGCCATCAGCTTGAAGATTAGTGCAAGAAATCGATTGAGAGGCATAGTTAAAGAGGTTGAAAAAGACGGGGTAACAGCTAAGGTAAGAGTTGAGGTTGAGGCTCCAAGCATAGTGACAGCGCTCATATCAAGAGAGGCTGTTGAAGAACTTGATATAAAACCAGGAGACCATGTAGAGGCCGTTATAAAAGCCACAGAGGTCATGATATCTAAAGAGGACCCAGACAGTTCATAGATGATCGACATAAGCCAGTTAACTTTCGCCGTCGACATCTCCATAGACGCCATCATCAACCATAAGAAAAGGATCCATGAACCATAATGTTAAGGGGAAATAATACTCTCTGAAGCCACATATTTAGGCACATCTTAAATCATAACCGGATGGAAGCGTACACTTCGAGGATATTCCATCATATATGCTGAGATACAGTTTCTTAGGGACGTCAGCATAATTGAATCCAGCCACCATACACAACCAACACATCCCGGAGACACTATAATACCTTGGGGCGATCATGTTAAAGTATCATGGACGCCAGTATTACTTTTTCGCATACAAGTAATACTTAAATATCATTTCAATCATAGTTAGATAGGGCTCAGGAGACGATCACATGCACATACCTGATGGATACTTGGACATAGCTACAGCTGCAACAACCTATGCAATATTCATGATATATGGAGGATACGTGTTAAGGAAGGTTAAGGGTAAGCTCACATCTGAGAACATCTCCTTAATATCCGTCCTAGCAGCAGGTATATTCGCGTCTCAAATGCTGAATTGGCCGATTCCAGGAGGGACCAGCCTACACTTCGTTGGAGGTGGACTTGTAGGGATCATGCTCGGTCCATGGCTAGGCTTTCTCGTGATGACCATTGTACTTCTAGTTCAATGTTTAGTGTTCCATGATGGAGGCATAACTGCTTTAGGAGCCAACGCAACCAACATGGCTATCATAGACGTGGTTGTAGGCTATCTGATCTACCGTTCACTCATAAAAGTCTTCGACGTTAAGAGGACTGGTCAGACGGCTGCAGCATTCTTTGCAGGCTGGCTTGGAACAGTCATCTCCGGCGCAGCCTGCGGTTTAGAGATAGGATACTCACATCTATTCCCATATGGATTCACGATCACCGTGCCGGTGATGGCTGGCTGGCATGCAGTATTAGGGATAATTGAAGGATTCATCACAGCGCTTGTAGTAATTTACCTAACGAATAGAGCTCCTCATCTAATATATTCGGGGAGGAGAGACTGATGGGTTCATCTAATGGAGGAATCCTATCATATAAGAGAGTTCTAATATTAATTTTATTTCTCATCCTTGTAAGTCCGATCTTCGGCGTTTTCTTAGCTGATATGATTGGATACCATGAGCCGCTTGACGTAGCAGCTGAGATTCTTGGCTTGAAGGATCTAACTGAGAAGTCTAATTGGACCCCCTTCATCGGATATACTGTTCCAGGATTACCTCTTGAGATAGGATATGTAGTAGCCGGCTTCATAGGGGTTGGCATCATTCTAGGCGTAGGATTCATAGCGGATAGGTTCATAAAGAGGAGACATAACTGATATGGACACGCTCACCAGAAGATTCCTCAATGAACTGGCAGAGATATTCGATTCAATAAATATTGAGGGGAAGAGAGACTTCCTTGATCCAACATTGGCCGCTGTCTCCTCTATAATACTTACTGGAATGGCAGCCTTCACTTCAGACATTAAACTTTTAGGGGTGATATTTGTTGTAGGCGGCATACTCGTCCTCTCATCTCATTCCTCATTCAGGATATGGATCAAGATAGTGACTCTTATCACGGCATACACTCTTTCAGTATCGATTCCAGCAGTATTTCTGATTCCTGGAAGGATCATTGCGGATATATCGTTCAGCCCGGTTACTTTAAGGGTTAGCTATGAAGGAGTTATGGAGACGTTAATATTCACGTTGAGAGCAGCGGCTTCAGCGTCCATATTCACGGCGTTCACGCTTGTATTGGGCTGGAGGAGGCTGATGGATGGACTGAGAAGGTTAAGGATCCCTAAAGAGATAATTCAGCTCTTAATCTTCTCAATTATCTACATCCCCTTATTCCTAAAGGAAGCTTTAAAGATGCTCTCAGCCAGGGAAGCCCGCATAATGAGAAGGATTAAACTGCGGGATACATGGAAGGTTCTAGCTACAGTTATAGGCGATTTAATGCTTAGGAGCTATGAGGTCTCATGGAGACTAGAGAAAGCAGTTAGAGCTAGAACATTCACATCGGAGCAGACGATCCAGGAAGGATTCAGGTTCAGACCCCCAGATCTGTTACTACTCCTCACAGCGTTATCTCTCCTAACACTGAAGATTTCGGCGGGTATATGAATATGTTATTGAGAGTTGAGGATGTGTGGTTTAAATATCCCGGGAACATAGAAGTTCTTAAGGGTGCAAGTTTCCATGCTGATAACGGCGAAGTCGTAGCTATCATCGGAGCAAATGGAAGTGGAAAAACAACGCTTCTAATGATATCTTCAGGCTTATTAGAGCCGGATAAGGGCAAGGTTCTACTGGATGGAGAGCCATTATATAAGATGCTTCCAGAAGCGAGAAGAAGGATAGGAGTGTTATTCCAGAACCCTGACGACCAACTTTTCAATCCAACAGTCTATGATGAGCTGGCGTTCTCCCTAAATCAGCTCCTACCATCAAAGGATGAGGTTAACAGAAGAGTCATGGAGGTGTCTGGAAGATTCGGATTGGATAGATTGTTACATAGAACACCCTATAAACTGAGTGTTGGGGAGAAACGTATAGTGACTTTAGCATCTATATTAGCCTATAACCCAGAGCTATTATTGTTAGATGAGCCGACGGCCAATTTAAGCCTCAAACTTACAGAGGAGATGAAGAGGTTCATATTGCATTTTAGGGATGAAGGTAAGAGTGTGGTGATAGCATCACATGACGTTGACTTTATAGCTAAGACTGCGGATCGCGTCTACGTTCTCTATGATGGCGTTGCATTTGGAGGATTAAGCGCTAAGGTTATCCTGTCAGATAATTCGCTGCTTGAGATGGCTGATATGAGGATGCCGGCGTCCCTCCATATGAAGAATCAAGAGATTCATTCACAAGTTAAGGGATGGAAGACAACTGCTCGCGGCTGAGGCCTGCAGGCTTATCGTGAAGGACATCTTGGAGTCATCATTCATCCCTGCATGGAACTTGTTGACTTGACCGTCCAAACCGAACAGACCACGCCCCAGAAGAATTAAAGAGTATACATACAGACTCTAAACCTTAAAGAGGATGCTGTTTCCTTGATGCGATGAAGAAGATTCTATATTGAGGGCTGTTAGCCCTCAATCAGCGTCTACCAAACCAACCGTTGAGCACCATAGAGAAGACTTAAAATTTGACGTCTTATCAGTTCATCCTAGATTAGAATAGGGGATTTATGAGGAGCGAGTGAAGAGGCGATATTTATCTTCTCCAGACAGTTCCTCCAGGATCCTCTTTGTTATGAGCTTCGCGGGGCTTGGAATATTCACTCTACTCTGTAGATCATTGAAGCTCTTGAATGGGGCCTTCTCCCGCTCATCAATTATCTGCCACATATACTTCTTACCTATTCCCGGAATCAACTCTAAAACGTGCATTCTAGGAGTTATCGCTTGGGCTGTATTGAAGAACTTTACAAATCTATCTTCTTGGCTTAGAACTATCTTCTCTATTATGGATGGAAGCTCCGACTTCGCGTTGGTTGTTAACTCGTCATAGCCTATTCTCCCAATGATATATGTAATCTTATCTCTTCTATCCTTGCCGACGTAGACTCGTTCACCGGTTCTAAGCGTAACATTATTCTTAACGTTCACCTCCAGTAGGGTGAAGTAGCTCTCACCGATCACCTGAGCTACAGGCCCCATACGATATCCAGTTCTGAGACCTATCCTTCCGTAGGGGATGAAATCGAGTACGTATGCATACTCCTCGTAGAGCTGCTTTGATCTCTCTTTTCTCTCCTGCAACATTTATCTCCTCTCATCTTCAAAATTAAGAAGGGTAGATTCCGATTTCAGCTGATCAAGAATAAACTTTTAATCTTTCAAGGCAACATCTCTTTTAAGTGGGAAGCCGTTCAC
>WAQA01000245.1 GCA_015520475.1 Candidatus Bathyarchaeota archaeon
ATTCTCATGGATTACCTTGGGAGGGTTTCCCTCTTCGGCGAGTAGCAAAGAGTTCACGAATATTACTCTCCACTATCGTCTTTCTCCTCAACTCAATTTCCTCTCTAATATTGAGATATTCTTCAACGTTCAGCTCTCCGGACTCAAAACCTTGGATGATACTCTCTACTTCCTCCTCTATCTTATCCAATCCATTCCTAAGTGTATTTCTAACTCTTTCCGAGACACTGTAACCCCTCATCAATTGTATGGCGTGTAGACTTAATACTAAAATGCTTCCTCTTCTCTGAAACTCTTCAATGAAGGCTCAAGCAGTCTGGCTAAGCGGATACAAGTTTCTTCTCTCAGATGTAAGGGGGCATAAGGTTACTGTGGATTTAAGGGAGGAAAAAGGCGGAGAGAATGCGGGTCCAACGCCTCTGGAGCTCACACTCATGTCTCTGGCGGGGTGTCTTGGCGTAATCTATAAGCTTGTCTCCGAGAAGAGGAAGTTTAGGTTTAGGAGGCTGGAGATAGTCTTGGATGCCGAGAAACCCAAGGGAGCAAGCACCATCTCAAGAGTTACAGGTGATGTAAAAATCTGGACGGAGGATGAAGGCGAGGCAGAACGAGTTCTCAGGATCACTCTAAGGAACTGTCCTGTGGAGGTTTTGTTTAGAAGGTCTGGGGTGGAGCTGGAGTGGAACCTAACGGTGGAGAAACCCTAAAACCTTACAAATATGAACTTACCCTTTATGGATAAGCCGCTTCTAATAGGCGTAGCTGGGTCAAGTGATAGCCAGCCAACACCTGAGTCGGTTGAAAAAGCAAGAAGATTCGGGGAAAGGCTCTCCAACTACAGGGATGATGTGCTCTTGATTAGTGGAGGCGACGGCGGGTTAATGAGAATAGTCTCGGAAGCATTTATCAGAGGCGGAGGAAAAACCATAGGAATACTTCCCATAGAGGATGAGAGGCGAATGCCAGGCGACCCAAGATATAACCCATACAACACCATACCCATACTCAGTGGCATGACCTTCCAGTCAAGAAGTATAATGCTTGTTAGAAGCAGCCACTCCTTTGTGGTATTGGGTGGCGGTGCAGGAACACTGATAGAAGCCTTCCTGGCCTACATCTACAGAATACCATTAATAATTCTAACAGGAACAGGATACATAACCGACAGGCTTAAAGAGTTTGCCCACGACGGATACCTCGACCATAGGCGGATAAACAAGGCCATATTCACGGATGACCCTGAAGAAGCAGCCGAGAAGGCCTATACTTTAGCAAAACATTATGTCAGGTCTGTTTAAACTGTATATATGAGCCTGCCGCCGCCAAGACTATTATCAAGACGATCATGAGGAGTGGGCTGAGAGTTATTAGTCCGCCTAATCCGGTCGATATCATCAGGGCTCCGAGAAAGGCGGTTCCAACGGATAATATCTGGTTGAAGAGAATCATTACTGCGATAAATGCGATAATGGCGAGTATTAGAGGAATGACTATGTCTGGGAAGAGTGGGCGAAGAGTATGATAAACAATTAGCCCTGCTACTGCACCCGCCACCACATAAAGTAGAACATAGGCTATTAATCCTCCGACTACAAAGCCTAAGGCACCGAGGGCGTAAGCTGTTGGGAGACCGAATGCCCCTAAACCATAGCTGTATGCGAAGACTGCTCCTATGAATCCGCCAATTATGAAGGTGAGGATCTTGACGAGTCTTCTCCCCATAAAGACGAAGAGGAGGCCTATGATAATCAGTATGATGGCTGAGAACTCCATGTCGAGGATCCCGAAGGCGGCTCCAAGCACGTTAAGGGGAACTTGGACTATCGAGACCATCCAGCATCACCCGCTTTTGCGGCACTATAGGTTCCCAAGGCTTCTAATAAACTCCATAACTCTTTGAGCGGCCTCCTCAGCCTTGGCCTTCCCCCCCAAATCAGGTGTAAGGGTCTTTCCCTCCTTGAGAAGGGACTCAACAGCCCTATTGATTAGGTCTGCGGCCTTCTTCAGCCTATTATCGCCCTTCTTC
>WAQA01000246.1 GCA_015520475.1 Candidatus Bathyarchaeota archaeon
CATATCCTCCCACCATGAGCTGAAGTCAACCTTAACCGAACGTAGAGCTCTCCTTATGATATTTATCCATAGATCTACGAGGGTATCCATCATCTCAGCTATCCAGTCTGGATCACGATAGAAGGCTATAGAGATGTTCTTTACACCCATCCAGTTACGAAGCCAACCATATAGGCTTCCTATTCTAATTCCAAGCGGATAATCTCTATCCTTATACCTCTCAGCAACTTCATCCCAATTCAATGGGAAACGGCCAGGTGTGTCGGGATCGAAGAACGGCTTCAACTTTTCCCAGTCGTCCCGGCTTCTGATGGGATAACGTATATAGTGTGGAACTGAAGATGTCTCCTTCGTACGGATGTATATTCCTCCCATTCCGTCATCTACGAGAACCCTATCATCTCTCTCCTCAATTATGTTTTCAGGTAGGGTGGGCCATAACCCGCTTCTAATAGGTAACATCTCAATGCAGTCCCACCCCTCTAATCCAAGATATAGTTCAATGTCCCTGTTAGTATCCTTCTCTAATGGTAGTCCCTCTTTATGCCATCTGTTAATTGTCTCTTTCCATCCTCCAAACTCGTAATCCGGAACTCTATCGACATCTTTGAACTGGAGCGTCCTTAAAAATCGTTCTCTATGATTCAATCAAATCACCAATGAGATTATCCTAAAATGATTCTGCCAGCCTATATATAAAAACTTCT
This sequence comes from Candidatus Bathyarchaeota archaeon, assembly GCA_015520475.1. GTDB lineage: Archaea > Thermoproteota > Bathyarchaeia > Bathyarchaeales > WAQA01 > WAQA01. The sequence goes on from WAQA01000246.1 coordinate 708, forward strand.
CTATATCGATTATATCCAGATTGCTGAGACAGATTTTAACGTCACTGTCCCCCCTCATCTGTAACGTCGCCGACGAGAGATATCTCCTCCTGAATCTCCAAAGTTTTCCATTCACGTTTCATGTCGGATATGTCCCATCCCCTAAAGAAGTCATATAAGATTCTTCCTTGACTGTGTCTAGGAGGATCTATTCCAAGAATATACGCGATTGTAGGGGCCACGTCAACCAGTTGAACAGGACCTAACCTCCAAGTAGGTCTAATGTAACCTCTCTTCGTTTCTCCCCCAATCATCATAAAGACAGCATAATTTGATGATATCTCCGTTTCAGATGTGGGTATCTGCGGTCCATGGTTTGCCCCTCCAACTTTCAAGGATCCACCGTCAAATAACCTGTTCCCCCATGTGAAACCGGGAGAGTAAGTGAAGATTACATCGCCTACATGTTCTCCCCAGAGCCCTATTATTGGAGCGTCCTCCCTTTTCAGGGCGAAGACCACTATATACTCTCCATCTTGATCCTTGCAGCTTCTAAGCGTATCTATAACCTCCCACCTAACCTCCTCGTATTCTGATTCACTGACCACTCCACCCACGTACCTGCCTCTCAAGTTAACATAAACATTCGTTAAATCTAAGAAAACCTTACTTTTAGACCAGTTAATCTTCTCTTCACCATTCCCTTCTTCAATCTCTATTAATCCCCTCTCAGCCAAGGCCTTAACGATCGAGTACATCTTACGGTTAGGAACGTTCCCATGATCTGATACGACGATCAAGTATGTTTCGTCATCCACACACTCCATGAAGCTCCCTATAAGTCTATCAGCAAGCCTGTACCCAAGCCTAAGAAGCCTCCAAGCCTCCTCAGATCTTTCAGGATCATATTCTCCACCGGCTGGATCAGCCATTCCCAGAACGGAATGTTGCAGGCTGTCAAGTAGATGCCAATGCATCATAAAAAGGGATGCTTCATTCTTATTCATAAGGTACTGGGCGGCCTTCGAGATCCAATCTACTTGATACTCAATTTCTTCACGGAAGGTCTCTTCATCTATCAATCCGTCATAGAAAGGCCTTGAGGATGCCTCGTTGATGTATGGACCAAACCTCTCAACAAGATCGTTCGAGATATTTGGGGGATAGGTGAATCCTGACACCGGATAAACCTGAGACCTATAAAGCTTAAATCTTCTTCCATCTCTTGAGAGCTCGACAAGTTTAAACCTTACAGTTCCAACTATCCTCCTATCCTGAACAGTGAATTCTTCTCGATACCATCCGCTCCACTCCCCGTTCTTCAGGATGCATAGGATCCTACGGCCTCCTCTCTCCTTTGATATTAAGCATCTATCGTATCCTTCACCTTTCGAGTCGAGGAGTAGAAGCCAGTAGCCAACTCCCTTACCACCATACTTAGGAGCTACATTTATCTTAGCTTCTAATGGGGGTAGCCTGCTGCTTGAAGTGTGGATCAAACTATTAGATCTCTTAAATTCAACGGGTATCATGTATCTCCTCGAATCCTTTTTCAATCTTTCTTCCTGAAATGGATGAACATATACTGCGTTCCGACATATCTCAAAGTAATAATGGTTAGGCTGCCAGAACCAGTCGACGTATATGGTCATCTCCGTTGTCGGGGGATAGCCGATGAAGTTCAGCAATACACTTCTCAATCCTTGCCTGGCCGCCGCCTCCCATAAATATTCCGCTTTGCAGAGGATTGATGACATGGCTATACCGCCATGCTTCTCCGTAACTGGTTTCCCATAATCGTGTCTGCCCCAAACAGCTATTCCATGTGTTCCAGGCCATGAACCAGTCGCTATGGTTGTCCAGTTTTCAGGTGTCTGGGCAGGTATAGCCTCTAAGGCTTTAGAGAATCCTCCATCACTTATTACCCGCTTGAAGTTAGGGCATGTTCCATCATCCGCAAACCTCTCTACGAGCTTAGGTGATAATGCATCTAAACCTATCATGAAGACTCTTTTTATTGTTTAACTCCTCCTACACATATACTTCTGATCAGTTAACGGAAGACGGAACGGTCTGCCTTAAGACCAGCTATTTCCTAAAATCAGGAACTTCAATTGGCCTCCCATTCTGTGCAATACTGATTTCGGATGCTATTCCAGGCGCCGTCATATTTAGGCTGTCATAAACGTCTATCGGAGGCTTCCTGTTATATAGAATGGATTCAGCGAAGTCTCTTATCATGAAGTAGTCGCTTCCCCAATGTCCAGATCTCGACGCTTCCTCCATGAGCTCCTTATATTCTTTGGGTAAGTACTCCTCCTCATAGTCGCTTAGAGGTCTCCATTCATCCTCTTCGCAGTCATCAACAAACCATACTTTATGTGAATCACCTAATCCACGTGGTGCCTCATAACATCCTTTCGTTCCTTGTATAGCGTAATATTTAGGGTTAAGTGGCCGGTTAGAAACTATATCTAAACGGAGCTTTATGAGCTTTCCAGATTCAGTCTTACATAATGTGATCACGCTGTCCTCAAGTTTTGCATCTGGGATAGTATGCACCCCAGATCCTAAGCAGCATACCGAGACAACCCTCTCCTTAAACATCTGGTAAAGTGGTCCTAAACTGTGAGTTGGATATATGTTACCATTACGTTCATGGATGATCCGCCCTCTCCACGTTAGAGATCCATCCGGATTATAAAGTCTATGCCTCTTAAGCTTATGAATGTATTCTCCCTCTCCAAAATATAGCTCGCCGAATTTACCTGCCTCAACCAGCCTCTTAAGAAGAACATTCTCTTTTATATAGCAGCAATTCTCTCCCATCATATACCTTCTACCACTCTTCTCAACGGCCTCAACAAGCATATAGCACTCATCAAATGTTGTGGCTGCTGGAACCTCCGAGATAACATCTATTCCAGCCTCTAAAGCTTTAATAGACTGTTCTGCATGGAACATTATGGGAGTGGCTACAACAACCAGATCCACACCGGAACAGTTAATCATATCCTCAAACTTAACATATCTTTTCTGGACATTATACTGTTTTCCATATATCTCCAACCGTTCTTCATCAATGTCACAGATTGCGACGACCTTAAAATCTGGCATAGTATTAAAGGCGAAGAAGCTACGGCCCCTACCTAAACCTGCAATTCCAACCTTAATCATTTAACCCTCTCCATCTCCTGGGGGATACGGGTTCCATCATCATCTCGGCAGATTCTATCTCTTCTAGGATAATTGATCCCGTGTTCACCGCTCTCTCTATGTTTCCATCCCATAATTAAGATTAATGCACTACAATAAGCCGTCCAGGAACAACCAAAACCCCACACCACAAAAGTGGGTTTTCTAGTCATTTTCGGTAACTCTCACCTAAATTAACACTATACTCCGAATATACAATTTTTTATATCTCTGCTTTGTGGAGTAATAGTCTTCCTTATAAGTCTGTAAAAGATTGAAAGGTGTGAGAAAAAAGAAACTAAAAATAACGGAGAACGCTGAATACGCTAATTGGCTCCGATGCTATAGATAAAGGTCTATGATCGTTATCTTTTTAGGGTTTAACGCATTCTTATATTGCAGTGGTCTCCGCGGTTCTCCTTCTTATAATCTTCCAGCATCCCTTTTTTATCGTGGGCGCTGTGTCCCACGCAACTAACACTCAGCCTCACAGATGAGCGGTTCCGCTCTCCTCAGCTGAGCTCTCTCAACGTGGTGTTTCCGCGCCCACGCCCGCCGTGTCCCACGTCTGGGTAAACCTTCCCTCATCGGCGGATTCGTCGATCCTCCTCGGTTAGGTCCGTCTTCGTGGGCCCTCTCTTTAAAGAGAGGGTTTCGGCGGGATTATTGTTTCACTGCCCTTCCATGCCGAAAGAAAAAATCGGCATGGAAGTTTATGTCAGTTGCTCCGGGGCATGTAGTTGTGGAGCCCCGGAGATCATCGAAGAAATACTTAATATCTGCTAAATTTAAGGTTTTCTGAATAGTAATTTAGAGTTTCCTGTGTGAATTATAAGTTTACTCTATGTTACCTTTATCTTGACCCCGCAAGAGGGCTTCATGCGGAAGTGTTGGGATGGTTGTGGTTAGGCTTAAATACGATTTCTAAAGAGGAGATGTGCTGTTCCTGTGTAGAAGAATCTTCGAGTGTCTAAACTGTGGAATAGGGGTATGGTGGGGGTTTGAATGTCTGCGTAAATATGGCCTATGGGGTAATGGGCTCTATGGGATATGGGTTCTATGGGGTGGGGGAGCTGTGAACTCTCCGAACCGGCAGATGTGGCTGATCTGCCATTTTTCTGGGAAAATTTTATATTGTTGTTGATTGTTGTTTCTTAAGAGGTTGTGGTGATGTCTCGCCAATTTCCCGTCCACGCAAAGTCTCTCTTAAGAAAACGTTAATTTATAGATTAGTTGTTGATCCAGTGGCTGTATTAACGACCTATTTTACAACCGGTCAATTCTTTGGTTCCATCATTGCTGTTGTATTGATAGAGGCCTTCTCAACAATATTCTATTATCTCTTGGATAGAGTTATGTGAATTACTCCAATCTTTAGCTGGCTGCTCCGGTATCAGGTGCCCATGTAGTCTCCTTTGACGTTTTATCTCTATCGAGGTTGTTGGAGGATTATACTCTTGTTGGGGGATATAGTGTATGACTGTTCAGTATGTTATATGTGCCAGTTAAATCTGTATTTATAGGTCTCAGCTATTATTGGAGGTATAATGTTCTCTTTAATGTCTTATATTTGATGTGTCTTATTGGTAGCGACTGCTATTGCTTCATTAAATCTTAAATTGTACTTTGATGTTAATGGATCTGGTGGAGGAATTAGTTGATGGTTAGGTTTAAGCTTGGATTAATCGTTGACCTTGAGAGAGACCCGTCTGGAGAGTTGAATAAGGTTAAATCTCTTGGTTTTCCTACATGTCAAGTTTCATGTTGGGATATGTCTCTCTATAATCGTGAGGTTGCGCATCGACTGCTGGAAGCTTCAAGGAGCTATGATGTGGAGATCACAACTTTGTGGGCTGGTCTTCCAGGTAAGCATGTATGGGACTTTATGGAGGGTCCCAGCACTATAGGTTTGGTTCCGCTTGAAACTAGGAAGGCAAGAGTGAAGGCTCTTAAAGAAGCATCCAATTTCGCCCGTATTGCTGAGATTGAAAGCATAACTACTCATGTGGGCTTCATACCTGATAACCCTAAAGATCCAGTTTATACATCATTGATCAGTGTTCTCAAGGATGTTGCAGCGTTCTGTGCTGATAATGGTCAGGGCTTCTGGTTTGAAACTGGACAGGAAACTCCTGTTACGCTTTTAAGGACTATAGAGGATGTAGGCGCCGATAATCTTGGTATTAACTTTGATCCAGCTAATCTCCTTATGTATGGAATGGCTAATCCAATAGATGCCTTGGATATTATTGGCAGATATGTCCGTGGGGTTCATGCTAAGGATGGAGAGTATCCTACTGATGGTTATAAATTGGGTGTGGAGAAGCCTCTTGGTCAGGGAAGAGTGAACTTTCCGGTTTTAATATCCAAGCTTAAGAAGTTGGGTTATCGTGGCGCCATAACCATTGAAAGAGAGATAAAGGGGCCGAAACAGATAGAGGATATAAAGAAGGCGAAGATATTCCTGGAAGAGCTGCTTAAAAACGACTGTTAAACATCTCCTGATGACGTTCATCTTCTAATAGTGACATAGCATTAATTCTTTGGTATAATGGGGTTTAGGGATGAGGGTTGGATATGTCCAGTTTAAACCTACTTTCGGAGATAAGCATGAAAATATCAAGAAGATAATGGAGCTTGTTGGTGAAGGGGCTAGGCGGAAGGCTGAGCTTCTAGTTCTCCCGGAGTTATGTAACACGGGATACGTGTTCAGGTCGAATGAAGAATTGGAGAGCCTCTCTGAAGAGATACCTGAAGGGGAAACCTCACAGGTTCTGATGGGGATTGCTGAAAGGTTCGGGCTTTACATAGTAGCTGGATTATGTGAGAGGGACGGTGAAAAATATTATAATTCAGCTGTGCTTGTAGGTCCTGAAGGTTATATTGGGAAGTATAGGAAGGCTCATCTATTCAAGGATGAGAATCTATTGTTTTCTAAAGGTGATACTCCTTTCCGCGTTTATGAAACTGATAAGGCGAAGCTGGGTATAATGATATGTTATGACTGGTTCTTTCCAGAGGTTACCCGTATACTTGCTCTTAAAGGCGCCGAGGTGATATGTCACCCATCAAATCTTATCCTTCCATACTGTCAGAAGGCAATGTTAGGGGCTGCTGTGCAGAATAGAGTCTTCATTGTCACCGCAAATCGGATTGGTTCAGAGCGGGGAGTCAAGTTTACAGGTATGAGTCAGATAGTTGATCCTGAGATGAGAATCCTTGCCGTTGGCAGTGTAGACAGAGAGGAAGTTAAGGTTGTAGATGTGGATCCTAAAGTAGCATCATCTAAGAGAATCAACAAATATAATGATCTATGGCTTGATCGAAGGGTTGATCTTTACGGTCCAATATTGGAGGATAATATCTAATCTTCTTGTAGATGCGTTTAACTTCAGCGTGAAGTTTTCATCTGAGAATGAGATGAAAGGTTATGTTAAGAAGCTTATATAGGTCTTTACGCTTTCAGATAGAACCATGTTCTGTAGATCGACTTCAGGATTATTGATCTTGTAAACTTTCAGGTATGGGCTCTTTTTGATATGGTTTATCTTATCGGGGTATTCTCCTCCTGGAAGCTTAAAGATGATGATGTTATGGCCTTTATCCGCTATCTTTTCTAGGATAGATATGGCTTCATCTATATTCTGCCATCCGCCATCAGTTATTATAACTATGAAGCAGGTTCCTCTGTTCTCAGATGCTAGCCTCTCCACTTCATAGGCTGGGAAGATCGTGTACTCGTTAAATTCCATAGAGAGCGTCAATTCCTTCAATTCTTTAGGTGAATCCCAATCTGCCACTATATACTTTGTTGAGAACGATAATGTTGCAGTTTCTCCTCCAGATCTCAGAGCGCTTAAGTAGGCTATGAAGGCTGCTATACCGGCTACTTCATGTGTCTTTATCATGCTTCTACTTACATCTAGCACTATTATGGCTGAGGGGGCATAGCTGCTTATGACTGATTGGCCTCTGGAGGCAGGTTCCTCAACCCACTTTAGAGTTGTAACTTCGGGTATGAGCGGTCCCTCGTCAAGGCTCATCTCAACATCGAGTTTCTCCAGATCATCCTCTATATACCATTCATCTGGATACTTCATAACTGACCATGAAGGTTTAATGTTAGAGCTCTCTGAGAGATACTTGACAAGTATCTTTTCAGCCCTTGACCTGTACCAGTATCTCCTCCAGAAGGCTTCATCCATTATCCTCGATGATATCTTACTGTATGGTCTTGAAAGGGAGGTTGGTAGTTTTGGTTCCTCGCCGAGGATCCATGGTTCCTCAGCTCCACGATTTAACCTATCCTTCGAAGTGTCCCTTCTAGATCTTCCTCCTCCCTCTCCGGATCTTTCAGCTTTCTTCCTCACGGTCTTCTTAATCTTCTTCACCGCAGCCTTTAGTGTCTTCTTAATCTTCTCTTTCTCTTCTCCGGCAATTCTAGGCTCTATCCATTGCTTAAAGAATTCCTTTGCTTCCTCGGCCTTTGAAATTGAAGAGAGGGTGTCCTCAAACATCTTTAAGGTGCCTGGTAATAAATCTTCACGTACGGTTATGGATCTCTCCCTATACATCCTCTCCATCTTCTTCTTTGAAAACAGATTTGGCTTCTTCTCTTTCAGTCTACTCAGGATTATCGCTATCATCTGAACCTTAATGTGCCATGGCCTGTTCAGCTGCATCACCGTTAATATCTCATTGGCTGCTTCAGCTATGTCCCTGTCTCTAGGCTTTAGGGTTGGCTTAATCTGATTGTAAACTTCGAAGGATAACACATCATTTATGTATTCTCTACGTATACCTATGGCACGCATCAGATATGGAAACTCATTAAATCTTCTTAACAGATAATTCAAGTTTACCTCTAAATCTGAAAATATTAATGTTGAGAGATAGGCTATATTCCAGTCTAGGACAACGTTATAAGCTGCTTTTTCGAGGCTATAGGCTGTCTTAATGTCGTATGGACAGTGATGGGCATGGGCGAGTTCATGCCGAAAGAATGATAGGAGAAACTCTTTTGGATCGCAGCCTCGTGGAATAATATCTCTCTTCAAATAGACCGTTCCATTAACAATGGAGAATTTAGTATCCTTCTTATCCTCACCGTCTAGGGCAAGCCTGACAGGTGGACAGTAAAGTTCAATCCATGCTTGATTAAATAGGTTGATAACGTCTACTTCGCTCATCGCTTAACGTCTCCCATCGTGTAGGGGTTCTCCATCCCATCTGAACAGTTAATGTCTCCTCCTTCTTCAGCTTTCCCTCCTTAACCCATCTCTCCTCCAGCTTAATCAGTTCCTCAGCAAAGGCTTGATCCTCAACGGCCGCCTCCTTTGCAAGATTATATACTGCACTATTAAATTCTTTAAGTAGCTCGTTGAGGAGGGGCCACTCCCTCCGGAACCTTCTATCCTCCATCTTAATAATCTCCCTATCTAATAGGTCGCGGAGATCAGCTAATAGGTTCCTCTTTCGGACGAGCGTTATCCTATGCGGAAGAACCCAGAGCGCCATATGTATGATGTCCTCGAGGCTGCATTTCCCGTATAACCAGGCTGTTGCTTTTGCCAGATTTGTTAACGCGACCGTTGCTCTTTCACTTAATGGCTCTTTCACTGCTGAGCATATGTCTCTGATGAAGTGGCAGCCCTCGCAGAGGGTTGGAGGTTTAGTCTCTGATTTCTCCTTATCCCTTATGCATACTTGGAAGTCTCTGACTAAAAGATTTATGTATCCGATCAATTCTGGGTCTAAATCTACATTTGAAACTTCCCTTCTAGCCTCTTCCAGCTCCTCGAATGAGAGAACTTGAGGCATCGACTCAACAATGTTGTTTTCATACTTGTCCATGAGCTCCTGTAGCTGAAACTTCTCGCTTAGGGTAAGTGAATCTAGAAAGACGCATATATCGAATCGATCATAGAAGGGTGGTGGATGAACAAATGATGTTGCATCTGTAGGATTCTCATTTGCAACGAGGGTGTAATCTCCAATACCTGTCTTCTGTCCATAAGCCCATGCCTCTCCAAACTGCATCATATGGTGTATATTAGCGGTTGTGTATGGATTCAATCTGTTAACCTCGTCGAGTCCTTTACCTTTAGCCTTCATAAAGGCTGCCCATAAAACTCTCTCTACACCCTCCTTTTCCAGTGATGGAATATGTAGACGACCGATAACCTCCCCACGCTTAACCTCGGAGGCTCCTGAGATCACCACGAGATCGTCTCCACATATACCCTTTAGGGTCAGCAGCATCAAAGTGGATTTCCCAACTCCTCTAGGTGCTCTTATAAGGG
>WAQA01000247.1 GCA_015520475.1 Candidatus Bathyarchaeota archaeon
ATATAAGGCCTTAAGCCTAGACTCAGACATTCTGCACATTGGGAAATGCAGGCTTGCAACAGAAGACATCATAGATAAGGCGCATAAGCATGGTCTCTCAGTCATCGTTGGAACAACAGATGATCCGGTCGAGCTGAAGAGGCTGATAAATCTGGATGTTGATGGAATAACAACTGATAATCCAGCTATACTCGATGAGGTGAAGAGATCCCTCTCAAATCCCCACTAAGAATAAGCCTAAAGTAATAAAGGAGATAAATTTATTTTTAGCTATTCTAGAGTAGAGAGTATAATATCCAAATTTATCATTTCAGATAATAATTAGATGCGCATCTAAGCATCATCACTTTATGCTGTTGGAGGATTAAGGTCTTGGGAGGATTAAAACTTGAGAAGGAGAAGGGAGCATCAGACCTGCTTGCATATTACATTCATAGACCATTAGAGAATAGGATAGTGCTTCGCTTACTGAATACTAGGATAACTCCAAACCAGATAACGATCATGACAAATATTATAGCCTATATCGTCGCCGCCCTCTACTTCCTAGGTTTCTTACTGCCAGGATCCATCCTAAGCTTCCTTGTTGGTTTGATGGATGGATTAGATGGGAAACTCGCTAGGGCGCGGGGACAGACGACCAAGATAGGTAAGATGGAGCATGCATTCGATCTACTATTCGAGTTCACCTGGCTTATCTCTTTAGCCTTATACCTAAACAGGGTTACTGGGGAATCCCTACCGCTTATCCTAAGCCTCTTCTCAATCCTCTTCATATCCTTCTACAGATACTGCTATGACACATTCAGTAAAGTCATGAATACAAGCTTGGACATATACGGAGACTTTGAGAAGGTCTTCAGAAGAATAGCTGGAAGGAGAAACCTATATAATATACATATACTCATAGGCGTGCTCATCGGGTATCCATTATACTCTCTAATAAGTATTACAATACATGCATTTATAACGGCTATCATCTATGCTTGGAGAACAGCTAAGCACCTATACGCTGCAGATAAACATGGAAGATGAAAGGGGAAGTTAACTATATTTATCTTGTCGGTTGTTGTGGTGGTCCATAGCCTACCACTCTAACCTCTACCTTCTTCACTCCTTTAACGGATTCAGCGGCCTTCTTAACCTCAGAAGTTAAATAGGCGGATAATGGGCAGAAGGGAGAGGTTAACGTCATCTCTATAACTGCGATTCCATCCTTAACATTAACCTTCTTGATCATTCCTAAATCAACGAGGCTTGCACCTAGCTCTGGATCAATAACTCCTCTCAAGGACTCCTCAACCCTAAACCTTAAAACCTCATCATCAACCATACTAGACACCAACACCCAAAAGACAACAACTAACTTATATTCTTAACGAAATGTTTAAAGGTTTAGGTTAAGCCTCTCAGTTCAGTTTATGCTTGGATAATATAATTTAAGTCTTCATCCACCTAAAAAAAGGATAATGGCTGTTATGTTTCTATTTGACTTCTAATGCTGCGTCGAGCACCCTGTTCTCTTTAAGTATTCTCCTTATCCTTTCAAGATCTTCTCTGCTAACTCTCCTCTGTGGAGGTAGCGGTGGACCTATAGGTTTACCAGCGGCTTCGAATATAGCCTTAGATATAGTTCCCTCTCCAATCCCGAGGTAACCCATCTCCTCTGCTGAGCTTAGAACCTCTCTCCATGCATGTAACCTCTTATATTCCCTATCAAACTCTTCATACTTTCCATTCTCCAGTAGGTTCAGCAGGTACAGCTCCGCCTTCGGCGCTATGTTTCCCAAGAGTGAGATGTAGCCTTTAGCTCCAAGCTGAAACGCCAGCGAGGTTAATGTGCTATTATCTATAAAGCTCACCTTATCGGAGAACTCTTTGATCATCGTAACGAAGTTCTTCGGATCGAATGATGTCCATTTTACACCGTCTATATTGTCAAGTTCGATGAGCTTCTCCATCAGTTCAGGTTTAATCTCATAATTCATTGTGCACCATGGTGTGTTATAAACCATTATTCCAACCTCAGCATTATCGTTTATCATCTTATAATGCATGTAGACTTCCTCATCTAGGGGGGCAAGATAATGTGGCGGGTTAACCTGGACAAAGTCTACTCCAATATCCTCAGCCATCCTCGCTCTTCTGACAGCCTCTTTAGTGCATGACTCAAAGATTCCCGTCATTGTTGGAACCTTCCCGTTTGCAGCGTCTACGAGCGCCTTCATGATCCTCTCATGTTCCTCTCTGGTTAGAAAGTATCCTTCACCTAAACCTCCAGCACCCATCAGGACAGCTCTTCCCTCAACCATTCCCTCCTCTACTAACCATTCGACATGCTCCTTAAATCTTTCATAGTCAACCTCAAAGTTCTCTTTTGTCGGCGTCGGTAAAGAAACAACTATCCCTCTCAATCTCTCTTTTCTTTCCATAATTAGAGGAAGTA
>WAQA01000248.1 GCA_015520475.1 Candidatus Bathyarchaeota archaeon
GTATAGACTGGTATCCCAGATTATATACTTTTATTATGGATGGATATAGGCTCTGAAAGTCCATTACAGCTACGTTGAAATGGACTCCTGGGACTGGTTCAACAACTATTGCTCCCTTATACTTTTTTCCTTTGATTATTGCTTTTGTGGCGGTCTTACCTTTAACTGCAAGTATATCTTCTCTGTTTGGAATTAACATGTTCTTCCGTCGATGCTCATACTGCATGAAACTTCGAATCCATCTTGAGACGCCTTGTCGGCTTACATCCTCCATCGGCATGCAGCTTATCCTTGTAAGTACAAGGATAAGTTTCATCACCAAATCATCATTGTAACTTGTCAGTTCAAAGGTTAATTCAGCATCGTTGAGGCAGTATCTCGCTAGCTCATTATAGGTTAGCTCGGATATGGCCTTCGGAATCTTTATTTTGGCACGTTGTATTATTGCTTCACCTATCTCGTCTAGGTTAACGTTCCGATATCTCTGTCCGAAAGCGTATATCTGAATTGATCTATTTGAGAAGAATCTGTAGAGGTCTATGTGGATTCCATACTTAAGTAAGCAGACGTTATGCCCTGCCTCTATTGGTATCTCATCCCTCTTAAATCCTAGGTTCAATGCCCTGTGATATAGATATTTAAGATCGAAGTCGTCTCCATTGAATGTTATTACGAAGGGATAATCAAGCAGTGATCTGAAGACGGCAGCTATTAAATCCTTCTCTGAACTGTAAAATTCAATTATTACGTCGGATGGTAGATCCGGTTCTTCATCCTCGATATTATCTCGTCTTAGAAGCAGAACTCTCTTTTTTCCATCTGATCCAACAAGTGAGACGCATATAACCTCATGGGCTGCCTCTCTTGGATCTGGAACCCGAGTTGCAACCGGCGAGTACACCTCTATGTCAAGCGCTACTCTCCTCATTTCAGGTGCCGGATACTCTAGTAGACGAGCCCAATTCTTCAGGTAAGGCAGGAAATCTTCAAGTTCATCCTTGAAGTACTCATCTATTAATCTGTTAACCTTCTCCTCAAACTTTTTATCTCTTACCGGTGTTAATTCACCGTTCCTTATCTCATAGGGCATCCCCATCTCTAGCCTTTGATCAAAAATGTAGCATTCATAATATTTTATTGCGGCCTCCCATACCTTAACTTCTCTTTTAGAACCGAATATCTTTGGGTAATCCTCAGGTATGATGTCTCTTATGCATCCTCTAGCCCTTCCACCTATAGCCAGTGGATCCTTAGCGACAACCTTTGTTACGGTTATCTCTTTATCCTTAAGTGCATCATACTTTTTAATCTCTTCAAGATGGTCAAATCCGGGATGACTCTTCAATCTCTCGAGCTTCTCAAGTTCCTCAGGCGGTATATTTGTTAAGCAGTAAGGCTTATGGTTCCTATTATCCCTCCAGAAAAATATTCTCTTAGATTTAGGCTCGTATAGTTTCAGGCAGGCACACCTGTTCTTTCCATCATAAGTTGCTGATACGAGATATGCGGGCGGCAGGTTTTCAGGGAATACCTGCCATGACTCTCTCTCTTTCTTAACGGTCTCCGACTCTTCAGTCTCCCCGTTAACGCTTGGAGGTTTATGTTTAGAGGGTTCCCTCTCTTCCTTATCATTCCCAATAGGTTTAGGCGGGGTCTTCTTGAAGAATTCATCCAGCTTCAGAGTCTTCATTCTTCACCGTTACTCATAATCATAACTATCAGTATAATATAACTTCTAGGGAATTAATAGTTTCTACGTTAAACCTTACATTGGTTCTTCATCACTTTATTCCTAAAGTGATGGGGACTTGGATAAGGTTCCGGGTAGATGATGTTATTGCCTTGGACAGTTATTCAATGTAACGTAAGGTTTATAAATTAGGGTAATGGAATAGTTTGTGTGACGTGGACATGAGGGGTTACGTTTGCCAAAGCTACTGAAGGCTTAACGTTAGCTTCCAGACTTTTAGTCTTCACAGCCCTTATTATTGTTCTTTTAAAGGTTCTGTCTTTGATTGTTGATGGTCAGTTAGGTTTAAGTTTGCTGTTATCCCTTCTCGCCGGGATGGCCGAGAGGTTAGGCGGGCGGCTGCAGACCGCCTCACGGGGGTTCAAATCCCCCTCCCGGCTCCACAGATTCATCATCTCTAATACGTATTCTATGAGGTGTTAATAACTAAACTTGCGAGGTTGATTTCATGAAGATTCTGAGAATATTAAGGGATGTTGAGGAGAATTTAAGATCGTATCTTGGCTTAAAGTATCGTTTGGTAGGTGTTAAGCTGATACGTGATGAAGAAATTGAAGGATATCCTAGGCTAAGCTCCCCTGCAGCCTTCTGCCATGTAGTTAGGCTGGCCTCCACAAGTGGAAACTCCTATGTTTATGGATTGGACTATGAACGTTGCCCCACGGCTCAAGTTGTGTTAGGCTTTAAAGAAATCAGCTATCTTAAGATTGATTATAGCGTTAAGCCTCCAGTGACAAAGAAGGTTCTGATCTCACCTTTAAATGAGATGAATGTTACGCCTGATATAGTTCTCAGCATTCTCAACCCTAAGCAGATGATGGATTTAACAGTGATTCTGAAGGTTAATGGTGAACCCTTTAAAGCTGAATTCTCCGGTGAGCATGCATGTGCAGAATTCTTCGCTAAACCATATCTGAAGGGTGAACCTAACATTTCATTGCTGTGCAGTGGAGCACGTGAAGTATACTCTGACTTCAGGGAGAACGAGATTATCCTTGGCGCCCCCCTTAAAACCTTCATTCAAGCATCAAAGGTTATCGAGAGCATTAATAGGATAGGAGGTTCCCTCTGCGGATGCCGACTGAGCGATCTACCCGCCGCTATAATAGAAGAGTTTGAGAGTATAGGATTCTCTAAGGGGACGGATTACTTCTTCGGTAAGGTTGACGGATACAATGTTAGAGTATATCTGAATAAAGATATGCATGGAAGATTAAAGTTCATTACTGTCTATTCACCTATTAGATTGTCCTCTGATGAGGAGGCTGAGAAGGCCCTAAGGATGCTTAAGCCCTTAATGTCTAGGCCGTACTCGGTGAAAAGGAGAGGCTACTGGCTGGACATCTCAATTCAAGAGAGTGAGGATGCTTTAGGCGTAAACGTCCTTGATGGAGGATCAATCGAAGCTATGATTAAAAGGTTTGTTGAGAAAGTGAGTGGTTACTTGAGTGCTGTTAAGGTGGATGTTGGGTAATGATGAAATTTAATAACATACAGAGATATAGACAAGTTAAGAATAGGTACAGAGGCTCTATAATAGTTCATCCAATCATGACTGGAGGGCTTGTTCCAGAATCCGTTCAGAGAATACTTTTTGATGAAGGATGGATCGGTGTTGGCTATTCGGCATGCTTCGACTGTATAGAAGGAAGATCAAGCTTAGTCTCTAAACCTCCAATAAGCGATTTCCTCAGCGACATCGCTGAATTCTATGGTGGAGATAGAGCTGAACATACATTCGGGTGTAGAGCAGCACAATTCGCCGTTATGAAGATGATAAGCGATTTTGTTAATCGGGAGGGTGGTAGAGACTACGCTAAGATCGTCCTTGTAGATCCCCTCTGCCATTACACAACCGCCGTAGCCGCTGAAGTGGCAGGTCTTAAGATAGTTGAGCCTCCTCATAGCGGCTATCCGGAATATAAGGTTAAACCTGAAGATTTTCAGCTTAAGATTGAGGAGGTCAAGGAGGAGCATGGTAAACTACCGGGATTAATCGCGGTCACACATGTAGAACCCTACTATGGAAACATGAATCCGGTTGAGGAGATAGGCAAGATAGCTGAGGAGTATGAGATACCGTATATGGTTAATGCAGCGTATACGGCGGGTGTTATGCCTGTGAATATGAGGGATATGCACGCTGATTTCCTTACAGTATCAGCTCATAAATCAATGGCCTCCCTAGGGCCCTTAGGCTTTCTAGTGACAAATTATGAATGGGCAAAGAAGATATTCAGTCAGTCTAAGATAATAACTGAATGGAGCGGTAGGGCTTTTGGAAAGAAGATACCGAACATCTTCGGCTGCAGCATAGGCGGTATACCATTAATCTCAGCTATGTACTCCTTCCCATACGTGGCTGAGAGGATTAAGAGGTGGAGTGAAGAGCTGGAGAAGACACGTTGGTTCATCGAGGAGATGGAGAAGATGGATGATGTTATGTTGATTGGTGAGAGACCGCATAGGCATCATCTACTCCACTTCGAAACTCCAATCTTCTGGGAGATATCGAAGCATCATAAGAGGAGAGGCTTCTTCTTGGCTGATGAAATGATCAGGAAGGGCATTGTTGGATTGCATAGGGGGATGAGTAAACATGTTAAGCTCTCCGTTTACGGTCTTAGATGGGATGATGTTAAAGCAGTTAGGGATGCATTCTATGAAATTGCGGAGAGATATATTAAAGAATTTAAGATTGATATCTCTTAATATTACAGGCTCCCTCAAGAAGGTGAATTAAAACGTCTACAACAATAGAATTCTTCTACTCCCCTTTATGTCCAAGCTGCTTCAAGGCTAAACAGTTGCTTCTGGAGATTTTAGGCAGCATCAACCAGCCTATCAATCTAGAGGAAATCAATATTCTATCATCTGATGGGAGGAAACGTGCTGAATCATACGGGGTAAAGTCCGTTCCAACAATAGTTATTAACATGAGAGAGAAGATTACAGGGATGCCTAAAAGAAATCAGCTGATCAAGGTTTTAGGTGTGGAGTCTAATAGAAGACTGTCTGGGGCGTAGTCTGGATGGAAAAATTGGTGGATAAGATCGAGAGGTTGAAGAGGGAGAAGAAAGCTATTATATTGGCTCATAACTACCAGCGACCTGAAGTTCAAGACATAGCTGACTTTGTAGGTGACAGTTTGGAGCTGTCGCTCTGCGCGGCTCAGACAGAAGCGAAATTAATAGTCTTCTGCGGGGTCAAATTTATGGCTGAAACAGCAGCTATCCTTAATCCTGACAAAAAGGTTCTAATACCTGACGGGAACGCTCTATGTCCAATGGCTGCTATGCTACCAGCCGAGTTCGTCCGCTTCTACCGTCGGAAATATCCTGATGCAAAGGTTGTTCTATACATAAACAGCTTGGCTGAGGCTAAGGCTCACTGCGACGCTGTCTGCACATCAGCTAATTCAGCCGAGATAATAAATATGATGGACTCTGAGACTGTTCTATTTGGTCCAGACTCAAACCTTGCATGCTACGCTAGAGGGTTCACCGACAAGAAAGTTGTGTCAATACCAGCATACGGCTTCTGTCCAGTTCATAAACTATTCAATAGGGAGGATATCATAAGACTTAAGGATGCTAATAGAGATGCTGAAGTGCTTGCCCACCCGGAATGCAACCCTGAAATATACGAAGTAGCAGACTTTGTTGGAAGTACCTCGAAGATGTATAGGGAGGCACTTGTGTCAAACGCTAAAAAGTTTATAGTTGCAACTGAAACTGGGCTTCTGCATAGAATGAGGAAAGAGAGAAGTGATGCGGTCTTTATACCAGCATATGAGGAAGCTGTCTGCGTAAATATGAAGCTCCATACACTTGAGAAGATATATCTGTCCCTGAAGAATGAAAGGTACCGGATAAACCTGCCGCCGAAGATTATGACTCAGGCAAGAGAAGCCGTTGAATTTATGTTGAGAGCTAGGGAAACCCTAAGGTAAACCAGTAATAAGATAATCAATCATAGAAGACTAAAAAGCGGCCTATGAGCATCTTGCATGTCCTTTTAATCTTGTTAGGGGGTCTTCTGGAATCATTTCATGTCGAATTCTCACTTGTAGTATCACGGTCTAGGTTACGGTTCAATCCGTGATAAGGGAGGTGCCTCCATACGAGGTGTGAAGTTCAACAGTCAATAGCTGGAGGTCCTCTTTTTGTATACTATTGATCAGAACAGTCTCTTCAAATCCTCATAAATCTGTGAGCAACATAAAGGTGAGAATGATATCTCCAGATTCATCGATTCAGCCTCTTCTATAGCTTCTCTAGCTGGGAAGGCTATCGCGTTTACCCCGGCTCTAACAGCTAACAAGTCCGTCTTTACTCTATGCTGTCCTTTAGGCCTGGCGCATCCTAAGGCTATTGGCACATCTGGCATCATAAACCTTGCATGAACCAATATGTTCGCTACGGATGTAGGTGATGGAGGTTGAACATTCTCCATTGGGGTTCCCTTTATAGGGAAGAAGATTATTAGGATGAGGGCTGGAGGAGAAAACTTAGAGATCATTCTTAACGCGTTCAGCTCACCTACGATCCTTCCATAGTGCAGTCCGATTAGCACGTGAGGTACGAAGGGAACTCCAGATCTGCTTAAGGCCTCCAACGATCTCTCATACTCCACTGACGAAGCATTCAGATTGTATATCTCTCTTATTGTACTGTCGGATCCTATTATGTCGATGAGAACAGCATCTACTCCAGCTTCTCTTAATCTCTCAGCTGTTTCAAGGTTTATGAGGCCTGTATGTACTACAACCTTCAAACCTATTCTACTCTTTACTTCAGCTATAGCGTCTATGAATCTGTTTATTGGAACTGAACCTGAGGGTAAGCATCCTCCACTTAATAAACAGCCAACTCCCCCCTTCTCCTTAATTCTACGGCATATCCTAACCAGATCCTCTGGTGTTTGAGCAGGGATCATCGTGTTAAGTATTCTTCCTCCGCAATGTTTACATCTAAGTGAACATGATGATCCAGTTATTGAGATAGATGGGAAAATTATGGGTGGGGCCTTAAAATATTTGCACCTGTAATGTATGAAGCTTGGCATGTAGAATCGTATTTTCCTCCCTAGATTCTCCCAGCTTATCTCTCGGGCTTGAATAATCTTCTTTTGGAGGTCATCGGAGAATGAGTCGTCCCATCCATAAAGTGTCAATCTTTACACTACCCCTCAAATATATGCAAGTGAGACTCCTAATTTAACCTTTAATTCCTCTGTAGTTACGTCTGCACGTCTATATCAAGTTATCCAGATCCATAATTTAAGAATAGATATATTAGGAGGTAGAGCCATCAGATGATGACAATCTAATGAGAGAACTGGAGAGGGGGTATATGTCAGATTTTAATTCTAGACTTGCAGCTCCTGCAAGTCAGAGGGATAATGAAGGAGTTGAGGTCTTCTGGGGTTTAAGTCTTATAAGGAAGCTTGTTTCTGACCGTGAAAATGTTGTTGTGTCGCCTGAAGCATTCTACCTGAATGGTTTTATCCATGATCTCTTCAGCGAATATAAGGAGTTCTCAGTTGTTAGAACCAAGCCTGGAGGTGT
Organism: Candidatus Bathyarchaeota archaeon; assembly: GCA_015520475.1. GTDB lineage: Archaea > Thermoproteota > Bathyarchaeia > Bathyarchaeales > WAQA01 > WAQA01. The sequence continues at coordinate 7,320 of WAQA01000248.1, forward strand.
AATTCTAGCTTTTCCACGTGCAACTGGGCGATACTATCCTGCCTTCATCATGTATGATGCAGCGGATGATCCCAACCAGGTTGTCACGATATTCGTTAATGATGAGCGGAAAGGCGTAGCTGTAGCTAAGATGCATGACAATAGATCATACGTTTTCGTACTCTCCGAACCATGCGAGTTTGATTGGAAGACTCTCATAACTCTCATGACACCAAATGATCCGGGTGGAAGATACAGGATTGAGAAGATTCTCCTCTTGAAGAAGAAACCTCCTAAAATGGAAAGGAAGTTCCTATTCACTGATGTTAAGGCCGCTCCGATACGTTTCGGAGACAAAGTAGATGTCAGAGTTACATGGATCACGAATTGGGCTACTACTTCACGGGTTGAGTATGGATTATCCGCCAAGTACGGCTATAGTGTAGAGGATAATGAGATACTTAACAATCACCGTGTGATACTTTCTGGTCTGGAGAGGGATAGAACCTATCATTTTAGGCTTGTCGGTAGAACCCCTGAGGGCGTTGAGGTGATATCAGAAGATTACACATTCACTACGTCTCCAAAGAAACCATCTGGAAGGGGTGTCGAGAGGAAGAGTATCCCTCTCTATGTTAGGAATGAACTTGAATTTCCAAGGGAGGGGTGGCCTGTTACTTCTGGGATACCATTCCCCAAAGGGGTTCTCTTTTCTCCAGCAAATGTTCGAATCATAGATCCGGAGGGCGTTGAAGTTCCAGTGCAAACCTTGGCTCTTAGCTTCTGGGGTGATGGCAGCATAAGATGGCTCTTAATAGACTTTCAAGCAGACGTTAAGCCTCGAAGCACATCTGAGTATAGATTAGAGTTCGGATGGAAGGTTGTAAGGAAAGCTCAGCCCAGCCAGAGGATAACCCTAACTAGAAAGAAGAATCTCCTAGAAGTTAATACTGGACCTATGAAGATTCTTTTCGACTCTGAAAGGCCTGCCTTTCCATGTCATGTATGGCTGGATCTTGACGGCGATGGGGAATTCTCCGGTTCTGAAAAGGTGATAAATGCGGGATCAATAGAGTTGATTGACGCTTATGGAAAGACATACTCAAGCCTTAACGGTCCATGTAAGATTGAGGTTGAAGAGGCAGGTCCATTAAAGACTGTTATTAAGATTGTTGGTGAGCATAGAAGCAAGGATGGGAATAATCTCTTCGCCTATGTGACGCGGGTAATCGCCTATGCAGGGAAGAGCTTCCTAAGAATCCTCCACACATACGAAAATAACAATCTGGACAGTCTCTTCACTAGGATTAGAAGCCTTATCCTCAAAACTGGAGTGGCTGTGGAGAATCCTCTCTGCAAGATTTTAGGGGAGAAGGAAATATATGAGAGTAGTGGAGAGCCACTCCTCTTTCAAAGGTTTGATGATGAATATATCATTGTAGATGATGGTTCGGTGAAGTCTAGAGGTGGAAAAGCCGATGGACTTATCAGCCTAAGCGATGAAAGATGTGGCTTAACAGTTGTTGTCCGCGATTTCTGGCAGAACTACCCGAAGACTCTAGGTGTTGAAGGGAATAATGTCATCGTTGGGATCTGCCCGCCCATACCGGAAAACCTCTATCCACCATCAAAGGAGCTTGAGGATAAACTTTACTATTATCTGCTTAACGGAGAATATAAGCTGAAGCAGGGAATCTCAAAGACTCATGAGCTTCTATATTACTTCCATAAAGGATATCTTGAACCGATCTTCTTAAGGGGTCTCGCTAAACTCTTCCAGGAGCCCCTGTTAGCCACAGCATCTCCGCAATGGTACTGTAAAAGTAAGGTATTTGGAGACTTAGCGGTCTCAGATGAGGTTAAATTCCCATATTACGAGAGGATGGTTGAGAAGGCCTTCGAAGAGTATATGAGAAGAAGAAGGGATGGAAAGGAGTATGGCATGCTTAACTTTGGGGATTGGTGGGGTGAACGTAGATTTAACTGGGGAAACATGGAGCTTGACACTCCGCATGCATTTATGATCCAATATATTCGAAGCGGCGACTTAAGGTTCTTTAAGGCTGCTGAAGAGGCTGCTCGACATTACATGGACATAGATACATGCCACTACAACAGGGATAAAAAGATGGTTGGGATGGTCTATGCACATTGCCTCTGTCATGTCGGAGACTATTATCCAGATTATTATAGGAAGGAAGCTATTGCACGTGGCCTAAGCGAGGTCTCACATACATGGACTCAAGGATTACTTGACTATTACTTTCTAACAGGATATAGAAGGGCTTTTGAAACGGCGATAAAGATAGCTGAGAGATATGATCGTTACTACACAGTTAATTATGACTTTACGAACTGTCGAAATCCAGGCTGGCATCTAATATTGACTGTTCCCTTATATGAGGCTACTGGCGACGATTTCTATCTGAACGCGGCAAAAATAATTGTCCGTAGGGTTCTGGAGAGGCAGACACCTAACGTTGGAGGATGGCTACGTCAATTGGCGCCTGGCCATTGCCATTGCCTCCCCCGTCATCGTGGAAATGCGGCTTTCATGGTTGGGGTGCTGCTCTCAGGCCTAAAACTATATCACCAAGTTACTGGAGACAGAAGGGTTGCAGAATCAATTGTTAAAGCAGCAGAATTCATGATTAGAGATATGTGGGTTCCAGAAGAGAAGGCTTTCAGGTACACTTCATGTCCGAAATCTCACCTACAGAAGGGACTTAACCATATTAAACTGGAGGGAATATCATACGCCTATAGATTAAGCGGTAAAGAAATATTCAAAGAAGTGGTTCTCTCAGGTATAGAGGAGATTCCGGAGGATGTTGGGTTCGGAAAGACTCTCTCATCGATTATGCGAGTTGCACCATACATACTATACGACATCGAAAATTACATGATGGAAAAGAGATAATCAGCACAAAGATATATTCGAATCCCCCTTAAGATTCCCTTGAGTAAAACGGTTAACTCCATCTTCTAAAATGTATGTTATTCACATTGTTTCAGCCGCTTCATCAGTTCTGTAACTCTCTCTAAAAAGGTTTTAAGTGATATTGAGATGATTAATTGATCCTGAAAGGTGAGTGTCTGTCAGGTAGTTCTTTTAAGTCACTGGAAACCCCTTAAAGGCTGGAGAGGAGAAGCTAGAGTTTTATCTAAATCCTCGCAAGGAGACCCCCATGCAAAGGCGTGTCGATGGATTGTGATAAACTTAAATGGTTTGACTTCAGTTTTCAAGATTGGATAGTCCTTTGGATAGGGAGTTGCCCGGAAGGGTGGAGATGATGAGTCTAAGGGGTGGCAG
>WAQA01000249.1 GCA_015520475.1 Candidatus Bathyarchaeota archaeon
ATCCGCTATAAGAGGTTTTTGTGCTATCATAGACATCTACACATGAGAAGTATGCGGCGCTAGTATTATGATGGTTAAGGTTGAGAAGCTTCTATAAGATGCGGTAATAATCCCTTTAATAGATCTGGACGTTATAAAACTCGCCGCGGTATGGTCCGAGGGTCTAAGCGGTTCATAGTCTTCTCAGGCAGATATTTTCTGCAGACTGGTGATACTGGACAAAGAAAAGAGTGAGGAGGCGGAGAAAACAGTCAGAGTGAACAGCGCTAAGACATCTAGAATGATTAGGGAACTATTCAGGGTCAGGAGAAGAAGGTTTAATCTGAGATCATCGATGAATATATCTCCTAGCGTTTATAGAATCTTGAAAGGTGAGGTGTACATGTGGTGGCTGATAATTATCGGAATCTTACTAGGAATCCTACTCTCCTACTTATATTTCAGAGTGAAGGTTGAGTTGATGGCGCATAGACTAGGCGAAGAGATTGGTAAGAGAATCTTTGAAGAGAAGAAATCTGATCTCGAAAGGATGTTTGAAGAGAAATATAAGTTTCTATTGGAGAAGTGGATGATTGATGCTGAGCGGCGGCTGAGAGAAGATGCATTAGCGAAGAGCAGGGCTGTTCTTAAGGGGAAGATAGCTGAACAATTAGCACCACTCTTCGCGGTTTTCGGATACGCTCCTTCTGACGCAAGATTCATAGGAGATCCTGTTGACTACATAATATTCGATGGGTATACAAGCGTGAAGGAGAGAATGGAGGATAAACCTATAAGAATAGTTCTGGCAGATATAAAGACCGGGGATTCCAGCTTAACCTATGAACAGAGAAGGATAAAAGAGGGTATAGAAAGGGGACTCGTTAAATTCGAAGTTATCAGAATGTGAGATATCTTGAGAACAGATGCATCTTCAAATTCTCATGTTATATCTTCTCAATTCATTAATTATCTTCTTATAGTAATAGAAGTTTTCCTTCGGCATATCCTGTGGAAGACCGCCGGCGCTTTGAAGGATGAAGCCTCCGCCTGGAGCTGCTATTCTAATACGATCCTTAACATGTTCATATATCTCCCTCTTATTATATCTGCCGATATACTTGCTTATTCCTCCCCTAAGAGTTATCCTGTCCCCATACTTCTCTTTGATCTCAGCTAAGTTTATACCATCATCTGGATCTAATGGGTCGATAGCGTCAATTCCAGTATCAACAAGATCTTTAAAGATTAAGTTTATATTTCCATGGCAGTGATAGAAGACGAACACTCCCCGCTTATGGTATTCATATACAAGCCTCTTCTCCCATGGATTAAATATCTCCTTATATGCTCTAGGTGAGAAGAAGAGGGACCTAGTTGTTCCCATATCATTTCCAAGTCTAATTGCGTCTATTTCAGCTTCGTCGATAAAGGCTTTGCTGAGCTCTATCTGATTTTTCATAGCAAATTCGACCAGTCTCTTAGCGAAGTAGGGATCTTTAACTATATCCGTTAGAAATGTAGTTAATCCTCTAAGCCAATGCCAAACCATGACGAAGGGCCCATTATGGAACGCTTCAACAAAGTATCCCTGCCTCTTATATTTGGATACGCTTCTTGCTATAGCCGTTATCTTATCCTCATACTTACCAAGGGTTGGAACCTCGATTCTATCAAGATCCTCAGGCCACCTAATTGGAGAATGAATAATTATATGAAAGTATGGTGTTCTACGAGTGTAAGTTATTGATCCCCAAGCCTGCCTGGTGATTACGTATCCCCTTTTACTGGGATCCTTCACTATTTCTTCGCTTAATAGGGTCGGAGCGTTTATCGACACTGATATTATATCGTTTCCCCACCATCTAGCCTGCTTCAGAAGCCATCTCTCCTCATTTGAGACTCGCCATCCGCGAAAGAATAGATCAACGGCTTCAGGTTGACTGAAATGATCAACAAATGGAACCTTATCCGGTTCCTCGTGATATAAGGCTGCAGTGACTCTATCAACCGGCCGCATCAAACCATCTTCCACAATCAACATCATAGATTCTACGTAAAGTAATACTCATACTCTATGTAAAATCTTTCTTATTTTCATCGAGTCAGAGAGTTCCTTCTCGATTCTTCGTAATGAGAGAAGATTATTGGGAAGGCTTGCCTCTAAATCCTCATGAAAAGTATATTCTTAGGTGGGATAAGCGAGTGAAAGTATGTCCTCTAGGCCCTATGACTTTGATCAATAATTTTTTAGGTCTCTGTTTAGAATCCTCTGTCCGAGGATGAACCGTGAAACATGCAGAGAGCAGGATTCTCTTGGTTCCCGATGAAGAGTGACTGAGAGAATTATAGGTATCCAAGTCTCTTAAGTCTCTTCTTGATTTCCTCCTCTTCTTCTGGGGTGTAGACCTCCTCAGGCTCCTCCTCTTTAACTATCTCACTCAAAACGAACTCTACATACTCCTGTACATCCTTGAATTCGCCGAGGCTTTCCTCAACTCTCTTCTTTATCTCATCATATAATCTCTTCGGTATCTGTATGGTTACGTACTCCTCTGACAATATTTATCCTCCTTAACATGACTGTTAAAGAGTTATAGATTATGCTTGTCATTTAATACTTTTACTGTTTCTCAATGATTATTCCCGCTGCTACCGTTCCCTTTCTATCAATCACTACGAACCTTCCAAGCTGGGGGATTTCAGAGTACAGCTCCAGACAGACAGGTTCAAGCGGCTTGAGCATTACCCTTCCCACCTCACCATTCACTAGCCTTTCCCTATCATCTAGGAGAGTTAGGTTTATTGGGTCAATCTTCTCCTTAATCTTCTCAACTTTACATTTTACTTCGGCTGTTCCAGACCTAATCGTTAATATATCTTCCTCCTCGATGGTGATGTCTGAGAAGATTACGAGCTCTGCTGTGAATCTTTCTGTGACATTTGCAGGTTCCTCCCTATAGCTTATGACCTCTCCCCTCCTGATGTTCTCTACCCCTCTTATTATGAGTCCTACGGAATCTCCTGGGAGGGCCTCTTCAACGCTTTCTCCGAAGGTTTCTATCCGCTCTATGATTCCATCCTCACCTGATAATGCACAGTGAATTGTTCTCCCTCTCCTTAACTTTCCCGTCTCAACTTTACACACCACTATTCTGTCCCCGTCAAGATCATATATGTCTTGGACAGTCGCTCTGAGAGGCTTTTCAACTGGAGGAGCCGCAGGCTTCACAGAATCATCTAACGCTTGGATCAACGTTGATCCATTATACCACCTCATCTTCTCAGTCTTTTTGATCACGTTTTCTCCTGAAAGCGCTGAGACGGGTATAAGGGGGGCTCCTGCATAACCCAATGTTGAAAGAATCCTTCCGAGTTCTTCACATATTCTCATGTAAGCGTCTTCGCTATAGTTTACGCTGTCCATCTTATTCACGGCTACTATGAGCTGCTCTATTCCAAGCATCTTAGCAAGAAATAGATGTTCCCTAGTTTGATCCTCTACTCCCTCCTTTGCTGAAACTACAAGGACGGCTGCCTCAGCCTGAGAGGCCCCCGTCAGCATCTTCTTTATAAACTCTTTATGTCCCGGGCAATCTATTATGGTATACTGATATCTGTCTGAATTGAAGGGTGTCTGTATTATGTCGATTGTGAGTCCTCCCTCTCTCTCCTCCTCTAGGCTGTCAAGTATATATGCGAATTCAAATCTTCTCCCAGATCCTTCCAGTTCCTTCCTTATCTCTTGAAGCTTCTCTTCTGGTATAGCGTTTGAATCATAAAGCAATCTTCCTATCAATGTAGATTTCCCGTGATCCTTATGTCCGATTATCACTATGTTCACGTTTGGAAGGGTCATCTTGTCCCCTCCTTTATTATCCTGTAGAAGTCTGTTATTCCGGGGGTTCCCAATTTAAGGCTCCTATTAGCTGAGTAAAAACCGTTCATGGTGTGATCTCCATATCTCCCTACAGCATCCATTCCATGATCCGATACGACGAGGAGAAACTCGTCAGTTGAGGATTTAACCTCTTCAGCTAGGCTTTCAAGTTCACGGTATACAACCTCCATTTTCTCAGAGATTCCGAAGCTCAAATGCCCTATTGAATCGGCCAGATCAAAGTATCCGATCAGAATTTCATGTTCACCTATAGAGCTAAGAAACTCCTTCTTGTTTTCCTGATGGATCCTCCATATTGTTTCATCATACTCCTCTACATCCGCTTGCTCCTCAAAATATGCCTTCAAGAGCCTCCTAACCTTGGCATGCTCTTCATCTTTATACGTTAACGCTGGAACATCTATCGCTTTATAATCCCTAAAAAACCTTAGGAATGTATCTTCCCTCTTCAGCTTAAAGCTCCATTGAGTCTTTATCGGTATTTTAGATTCCATATTAACGCCTGTCAGAAACGAAGCCCATAAAACCACGGTTCTCGGAAGCTTAAACTCTGATATGTCAGTTTGGCCATGCTCTCTCTGCATCAGGCTCTTGCATCTATACCTCTTAACCATCTTTAGGTCTAATGCGTCTAATGCGAGAATTATCAATTGAACCGTCTCTCCTTTCCGTTCACATATACCCTAGACTTCTGAGCTTCTGCATCATGTATGCTTTCTCCTTATCTTGTGCCCTTCCAGCTCTTTCAGGAATCTTAGATGTTTTAATCTCCTCTATGATATCATCTATTGTACCTGCATTTGAAGGTATGGGGACAGTGCACGGCATACATCCTAGACTCCTATATCGCATCCCATCCCTCGAGAAGTATAGTGGATTTACGGGAAGATTCTCTCTCTTCACATAGAGCCAGACATCAAGTTCTGTCCAATGGAGTATCGGATGTACTCTCATATGGGAGAAATCCTCTGATGGCTTAACATATAAATCCCATAGCTCAGCTGGTTGATCAACGTATCTCCAACGGAAATCTTGATCCCTTGGGGAGAAGACTCTCTCCTTCCCTCTAATCGCATGTTCATCACGTCTTATGGCTAAGATTAAAGCGTCAAATCCTTCCCTCTTGATTATATTCTTTAATGTCTCGGTCTTTAAGGCTGTACAGCAGGCAAGTTTTCCCTTGTCTGGAGAGACTCCTCTCTCTATAGCCTCTTCGTTTCTTGCCACTATCAGGTTTAGATTCCACTCCCTTGCCACCCTATCTCTGAATTCATACATCTCAGGAAACTTTCTGCCGGTGTCGATGTGTATTACTGGGAATGGAACCTTTCCGAAGAAGGCCTTTTTGCATAACCATAATGCCACAGTTGAATCCTTACCAGTAGACCATAAAACAGCTATTTTGCTGAACTGTGCCTTAGCCTCTCTTATTATTGATATGCTCCTCTTCTCTAAGA
>WAQA01000250.1 GCA_015520475.1 Candidatus Bathyarchaeota archaeon
GAAGAACACTAGATGAGGCTGGAATAGTAAACCTGAACGTTCCAATACTCCAACCCTCCAGATTAAAAGAGGCGGTTAAAGAGGCAGATGTATACGTAACATTCACAACGCCGAAGGCTGAACTTGAAAATCTACCGATAGTCGCGGATCTAGGTAAACGCATAGTGATGGGTACAACAGGCTTCACAGAAGACGAGATGGACAGACTTGTAAGGACTGTTTCAAGCAGGGTTCCAGCGGTATTCGCGCCGAACTACGCATTAGGCATCAACATATTATTCAAGATGATCAAGGCCCTATCGATCTTCCCAGAAGACTATAACTTCAGCATAGCCGAGATACATCACATTAAGAAGAAGGATGCTCCAAGCGGAACAGCGAAGAAGATAGGTGAGATAATATCTAAGATGAGAGGATACTCAAAGATAGTTTATGGAAGAGAAGGATTCAGTCCAAGAGGAAGGGATGAACTTGAAGTTCTCTCAGTAAGGGCTGGAGGAGTACCAGGAATACACGATATCATAATTGCCGGACCACATGAGATGATTCGAATCGAGCATGTAGCCTTCTCCAGAAGAGTCTTCGCCCAAGGAGCATTATTCGCTGTTGAATGGATATACAGGCAGAGTAAGCCCGGAGTTTACTCTATGGATGATGTTCTGAGCGGATGAGCATATGGATCTAGTTGAGGGAAGAGTAATCGTCAAATTCGGCGGGGCAGACCTCTCAAACGGAGAGAAGATTAGAAGAGCCGCCGAGATGATAGCTAAATCAGCATATAAGGAAGTTGCCGTGGTAGTCTCCGCCATGGGAGGATTCACAAACGAACTTGTCAAGATAATATCGGAGATAGGTGGCGTAGATGATAAAGGATACGCCGACATAGTCTCCATGGGTGAGAGGACAAGCGCCCGCATATTCACAGCTGCGCTGAAGGCAAGAGGATTAAAATCCATTTATATAGAGCCAAGCATGGATGAATGGCCAATCATCACAGACACAAACTATAAAGATGCAAAACCAGAGATGGAGGATACGAGATTACGTGTTAAGAGATTTATTGAGCCTCTACTCTCAGACACGGTTCCAGTCATATGCGGATTCCTCGGAAGAGACAGGTATGGAAACATAACAACCCTCGGCAGGGGTGGAAGCGACACAACCGCACTGATCCTTGGAAACTGTCTGAGAGCCGAAGAGGTAATCCTCGTTAAAGAGACTGAAGGCGTGATGTCAGCCGACCCAAAAATAGTGCCTAAAGCAAAACCACTTAGAAGACTTGACATACATGAAATCTTCGCCTTAGCCCATGGAGGCGCAAAGATAATAAAGGCCGAAGCATTAAGATATAAACTTCCAGGGCAGAAGCTGAGAGTTGTAAGCTTCCATAATGGATTGAATTCCCCTGGAACAGAGATAACGGGAGACTTCCAATTCAACTCGTTCGAGATAAATGAGAAGAGAGGATTGGCTGCTATAAGCATAGTATGCAGTATTAACCCTGAAACGATAAGTTCACTCTTTAAGAGCTTAGGTGATAGGCCAATATATGGAGTAAGCACAGGAACAAGATCAATAACCATATTCACATCCTCGGATGGAATTAGGGAGACGTTAATGGATCTACATGACACAGGAACATTCAAGGCTGTAAGCCTAAAAGAGAATGTTGGGATGATACGGTTAACCCATCCAATATTCATTGACTCTCCAGGATGGATAGCTAAGATATCAGGCGCATTAGCCTCAAAGAACATTAACATTATAGAGGTCACTACAAGCAAGGCCTCAATAAACATTTTTATAGATGAATCTAGACTTGAAGATGCTGTTAGGGCGGTGAAGGAGAAGATTGACTCGTAAAGTCGCAATATTAGGGGCAACCGGAACGGTTGGACAGAGATTCATACAGCTTCTTAACGGACATCCATGGTTCGAAGTGACCGTGTTAGCCGCCTCCGAGAGATCAGCCGGCAAGAAATATAGGGACGCATGTAACTGGAGACTGGAATCTGAGATGCCGGAGGAGATAGGGGAGATAACGGTTGTAAACACAGACTTAAAATCTGTTGATGCAGCAGGGGATGTAGACCTAGTATTCTCAGCCTTACCAGGTAGCTTAGCAGGTCCAATCGAAGAAGAATTCGCAGCCAAATATCCGGTTATCAGTAAGGCATCAGCACATAGACTCGACGAGGACGTCCCCCTACTAATCCCAGAAGTCAACCCAGAACATTTAGATATGATCCAGATTCAGAGGGAGAGGAGAGGATGGGAAGGCTTCATCTCAAATGATCCGAACTGCTCCACGATACAGCTGGCAATCTCACTTAAACCTTTAATGGAGTTCGGGCTGAGAAGAGTTATAGTTACAACCATGCAGGCGCTGAGCGGAGCTGGATATCCAGGAGTAGCATCCCTCGACATAATAGATAATGTGATACCATACATCTCAAAGGAGGAAGAGAAGCTTGAAGTTGAAACAAAGAAGATACTTGGAACATTCGATGGATCCAAAGTTAAGCCGGCTCCAATAGTTCTAAGCGCCAGCTGCAACAGGGTGAACGTGAAAGACGGCCACCTAGAAGCGGTCCACGTTGAATTGGAGGAGAACCCAGATGTTGAAGAGGTGAAGGAAGCATTCAGAAAGTTTAGGGGCGCCCCCCAAAAATTGAAGCTTCCATCAGCCCCTGAAGAACCTATAATCGTGAGGGAAGAGGTTGACAGGCCTCAGCCGAGATATGACCGTGACGCAGGTAATGGAATGAGTATAGTTATAGGTAGGGTGAGAAGGGATCCTGCTTTAACAATCAAATATTTATGCTTAGGTCATAACACCATTAGAGGCGCGGCTGGAGCTGGAATATTAAGCGCTGAACTGATGGTTGCGAAGGGAATCATATAAACCGATCAGATGATAGGGATGTTCCTTCCAGAAGTATATGAAGAGAGAGATGGCATACTGTACATTGACGGAGCCTCAACGGTAAAGTTAGCTGAAGAATTCGACACGCCATTATATGTAATAAGCGAGAACAGGATAAGGGAGAACTTTAGACGTCTAAAAGAAGCACTAACCAGGAATTATGGGAAGGTTAGAATCTATTACTCGGCTAAAGCAAACACAAACCTATCTATACTCTCAATTCTAAGGTCTGAGGGAGCATACATCGACGCTGTAAGTCCAGGAGAGGTCTACATAGCCTTAAAGGCTGGATTTCCACCTGGAAAAATACTATTTACTGGGACAAGCGTTAGAGATGACGAGCTTAAATTCCTAGTAGACTCGAACGTAACGGTAAATGTTGATTCATTATCAGAGTTGAGAAGGCTCCTAAGGATATCGAAGCCTAAAACAATCTCCGTAAGAGTTAACCCTGAAGTTGGAGCTGGACATCACGCCCACGTAATCACAGCCGGCAGAAACTCTAAATTCGGAATCTACGAGGACATGGTGATAGAGGCGTACAGGACATCCAAATATTCTGGAGTTGAAAGATTCGGCATCCACATGCATATAGGCTCCGGCATACTCAACATCGAACCATTCATACATGCATCTGAGAGGCTGCTCGACATAGCGGGAAGAATCCATAGGGAATTATCTATAGACTTTGACTTTGTAGATTTCGGTGGAGGATTGGGGGTTCCATACAAACCTGAAGAGGAACCATTGAACATAGATCTCTACGCCGGAAAGCTTACTGATCTCTTCAAGAGAAAACTGGAGGAACATGATCTCGGGGAACCGGCACTCTGCATCGAGCCTGGAAGATACATTGTATGCGACGCATGCATCCTCCTTACAAGAGTAAACACGGTTAAGGTTACACCATACAGGAAGTTTGTGGGTGTGGACGCCGGATTCAACACGCTTGCCAGACCAGTAATGTATGGAGCGTACCATCACATCCTCGTAGCGAACAGGATGAACGCTGAGGTTGAGGAGAGATATGACGTGGCAGGTCCAATATGCGAATCTGGAGATCTACTGGCTAAGGATAGGCCTCTACCTAGAATATGTGAGGGGGATCTCCTCGCAATATTAAATGCAGGCGCATATGGATACTCGATGAGCTCCCAATATAACTCTAGACCGAGATGTGCAGAGGTACTTGTTAAGGATGGAAGATACTTCCCGGTGAGAAGTAGAGAGACATTTGAGGATCTGCTTAGAGGACAGAATCTTCCACCATGGCTTAAATAGAGGATTTAATGGACAGAAGATTCTATCCCTATCCACTTCAATATCTCATTCACATCCGCTTCTTCCTCTTCTATTCTGAGGTTAGATGCGGCGTTAAAGGCTTCATAGACCCTTCTAGGAACCTCAACGCTGAGGAGGCCTTGAGTGTTATGTATGAACAGTCTTGAAGGAGCTATCAGGGCTGCAGCGGCACTTAACCCTCCAGCCCGCCTCAACAATGGGATGAAGAGGCGGCATGTCCAGTCCATATCATCATCTGGATTGAAACCGTTCATGTCTATGACTATGGAGCCATGACGGTCTAGGAATCCACCGGCTAGGAGGCTCCAAAGTCCAGCTTCACCAACCCCTACAACATCAACCGTTCCAGATGGCACCGTACCAATCAGGTAATATGCAGCCGTTATTATGTCCTGAACCCTCTCAGCCACATCCGTCCTATTATAAGTTGTGAAGAACTTAATGTTTCTCCCTCTTCCCCTTACACCTTCAAGGTTTAAGTATTCACCCGTAGCGAAGCAGTCTATAAGTAGGATTATCCTATGATCCAATGCTGCTTTGACAAGCGGACTCATCCTTCCCTCATCAAAGTTTAAGAGGGCGTCCTTACCATCCTCATGGATAAGTAACGCTCCATCCTTAATGTTCAATCCGGACCGCTCCAGTTTATAGGCTGGAATATACATCCCCCTCCAACATAGGATTAAACGTTCCATTCTTACGTTGCCCATCCACCTCTCCTCTATAACTGAGGATTTAACCATTCCAGGTTCAGGCTTGATGGGGAGGAGTGAATGGTTATAGATCTCCCTTACAGCCTCCAAGCTTCTATTTAGGGATTCAAGGCCGCCATATCTGAGAGCCTCAATAACATCTTTAGCCCTCGAGATCATGTATCTCCTCAGCTCATCAGAGTTCACCCTATTCCTTGGAGGCTCCACCCCATAGAAGACAAGTAGGTCCGGGATGCTCTCAACCTTGAATGGCTTCTCCTCCAGTACATCTTCACGCTCAACGTTCAGGAGCCACTTGCCGAACCATGAATAGACAGCTTCTCTACTCTCCCTATTATAGTTGTGGCCTGCAGCAAAGTGTTTGCAGCAGATCTTATCCTCAGCATTAAACAGCCTATAGATTCTCTTTATAGCTGGATATTCACATACAGGATTATCCCTGGTCCAGTCTCCTGAAGCAGATATTAGAAGTAGCGGTCTAGGGGCAGCTGCCGCGGCAATCTCAACATTACTGATTCCAATCCTTAAGTTTGGAGGATTCTCGCATAGGCATCCTCCCTGATAATGTGATGAAACCATGCAGACCGGCGCTGATACCTTGACACGTTCATCCACAGCCGTCAACATGAAGGTTTGTGTCCCGCCTCCAGAGGCACCTGTACATCCTATCCTTTCAGGATCAACGATATCTAGGCTCTGGAGGAAGTCTAATGCACGTATACTATTCCATAATTGAAGACCCATAAGGTTAATTCCCCAGAGGGCATCCGTCTCCTCAGATCCAAAGTCATGTCTCACCTGGAAACTGTCCAGGTAACCGACCATATCATATGAGAAGACAACATATCCCTGCCTAGCAAGGTTTATACATCTTCCAGGTACAGAGCACATGGTTGAGTCTTCAAGCCTCCCATGCTTCCAGTGGCCGTGTGGACATAGAACTCCAGGATGGGAGGACTCCCCGTCGATTGGAATGTACAGGTTACCCGTCACATAGAATCCCGGATAACTTTCAAAGTAAACCTTCTCTACGGCGTAGTCGCCCCTCATGATCCTCCCGAATCTTCTAGGGTTGAGAGGGGTCCTTTCAGGTATAGGCCATAACCCGCAGCATATGAGTATATGCCTCTTTATATACTCGGCCCTTCCAATCCACTCCTCCCTGCTTCTATATCTTGGCAGGGTATAATGGGCGTGCTCATCCTTAACATTCCATACTCTCTCATCGAGCTCCAGAAATTCTCTTGTGGACATTTATGGTTCACCTTGAACAGTATCGGTTTTTACTCTTTAAGCCAGTTATAGATTTTCTTGTCGGGAATCTTCAATCTTCAGTCTTTCTATACTTATCTGCCTCCTGGAAGCCTCTCGGATAATATATTAAATTTCCAGTCTCATCGGTAGGCGTTAACCCTGACGCCTCACGTTTAAGGATGCTCTTGAACTCTTCAGATCTTATTGTTTCGATAAATAGTTGGACAGCCTTCTTCCTTAAGCTTTTAAGCCGTACTATAAAGTCATACTGTTCATTTGATATTGGTATGAAGTCCAGTCCATAGATGTCCGCTGCAGCCCTTATCCCAACACCTACATCAGCCCTTCCCATAGCCACAGCAGCCGCCACAGCAGTATGGGATCTAACCTCAACATTATAACCATTAATCTTAGAGGTTAAATCTTCAAATTTTATATTGATCTCCTTTGAGAGTTCCCTTAGCTTGGCATCCAGTAACCTTCTTGTTCCAGATCCATGGTTTCTGTTGATGAACCTCAGGTCTCCCCTCAATAGATCCTTTATTTCCCAGATTCCCTTCGGGTTTTCCTTCTCAACGATTAAACCTTGCTCTCGAAGGTAACCTCTGAAGAGAAGCGCTGCATCCTCCAAATCATAATCTTCTATGAATGGTACATTGTATTCTCCGGTCTCCTCATCTAGGAGGTGGACGCCGGATATATCGGCTTCACCCCGCCTCACAGCTGCTAGACCACCAGATGATCCAACATTAACTATCTTGTATTGTATCCATGGGGCTTTACTTCTTAGGAGCTTCAATGCCAAGTCAACCCCGATGCAGTGGCTTCCGATAAACGTTAGATCCGCAGCTCTTATTTCGCTGCTGAAGAGGTTAACGGTGACCTCCTCACCCTCCTCAATGAACCTCTGATCTCCAGGAACCTCTATGAAGCCGTCAGCCTTTGCAAGGGATGATATCGCTCCAGACCCGCCTGGAACCCTATAGAAGATTAACTTTCCATCTTCATCTTCGACGAGGCTTACAGGCATATACTCTCTCCGACCATCCTTGATGATGATTCTAGAGGATGATTTGGCCTTAACCTGTTTAACCTCCACCTCACCTCTTAATCCAGCCATTAAACGGATCACTGGAGCAACGAACATGTTGAATATCATAAGTGCTGAGACGGGGTATCCTGGGAGGCTGAAGATAGGTTTTCCATCTGCAATAGCTATCAGGGTTGGTTTACCCGGCTTAACGGATATTCCATCAACGATTATCCTCGACTCATCCAGATCCATTAACGCTTCATATATGAAGTCTCTTGATCCAACTGATGCTCCTCCAGAGATTATTACTGCATCGGCTTTCTCAGCGGCTCTTCTAATCATCCTCTTTATATCGTCAACGTTATCCCTTACTATTCCGAGGAGGAGAGGTTCGCCTCCACACTCAATCACAGAATCGGATAATGTTCTAGAGTTTATGTCGTATATCTTGCCGAATCGGATATCCTCACCTGGAGGGATAAGCTCGTCTCCAGTGGATATTACAGCGACCTTCGGCCTCCTGTAAACTTTAATCTCTCTTATTCCTATAGCTGCTAGAACACCTGTCTCTCTAGGTGTTAGTAGGGTTCCAGCTCTTAGGATAAGCTCTCCAGCAGATATGTCTGATCCTGAAGGCATAATATTTTCTCCTGGAGAGACTGGACGGAAGACTCTTAGGGTATCCCCCTCAACATCCGTGTATTCAAGCATTACTACGGCGTCTGCCCCTTCAGGGATTGGAGCGCCAGTAGAAACCTCAACAGCCTCACCTACATTGACTGTTACATCAGGCTCTTCCCCCGCATTCACGGACCCTACAATCTTAAGGTTTACAGGATGTTCCTCACTGGCTCCATAGGTGTCTTCAGCGTGAACTGCGTATCCATCCATTATGGATCTGTCAAACGGCGGAACATTGATTGGCGATGTTATATCTTCAGCCAAGACTCTGCCGTAGGAAGCCTCCAGCCTAATCCTCTCAACCCCTACAACGTCGGGTTTAAGGGATTTAAGTAGTCTCCTCCTCGCCTCCTCCGCCGGCAGAAGCCTCCTAAATATTCTCTTCTTCATGACGTATCATTCCAGGTTAAGGGGTCTAATAAGTTCAACGGTTACCTCTTCCCCTTCCTCCAGCCCCTCTCTATCCTCGGGTATAACTACGATTCCATCAGCCTTAACAAGCGATGATATTATACCTGAACCCCTAATAGTTATTGGATCAGCAAGGTATGCATCGTCTCCTCTTCTAATCGAGACTCTCAGGAAGGTTCTGAAGCCTATAGTCGACGGAACCTTCCTTCCCATCCTAGCCTTTATCCTCCACCCTCCAAGGAATTCTCCTTTCATCCTAAACATCCGTGATAGTAGAGGTTTAACGAAGGTTCTGAAGGATATTAAAGCAGCCGCTGGACTTCCAGGGGTCAAGATTAACGGTTTCCCATTAACGGCCATGAGGGCTGTAGGCATTCCAGGCCTCATAGCCACTCCATGAGCCGCGATAGTGACGTCCCCAAGACCCTTCAAGGCCTCTATGCTTAGGTCCTTAGATCCAACGGATGCCCCTCCACTTATAACTATTATATCAGCGTTTTCTAGGCCTCTTCCAGCTCTGAACCTTATATCTTCTATATCATCTCTTGCGATGCCGAGATCTATCGGTTCACATCCCATATTCCTTATCGAGGCCTTTATAGTATACCTATTTACATCCAGTACTTTTCCAGGAGATAGGTCTTCACCTACATCTACAAGTTCATCTCCAACCGATAGAACGGCTATCCTAACCTTCCTAAACACTCTTATATGCTTCTTTCCTATAGCCGCTAAGACACCGACATCTTGAGGCTGTATGATCATTCCCTTACTTAGGATTATCTCGCCTTCCCTCACATCCTCTCCAAGCCTATTCACGTTCTCGTATGGTGTGAGCTGACGATAAATCTCCACCCTATCTTCACTCAGTCTCCTTGTGTATTCAAGCATTACTACGGCGTCTGCCCCTTCAGGGATTGGAGCGCCAGTAGAAACCTCAACAGCCTCAAACCTTCCAATCTTAACTGGAGAGTATTCCCCTATCTCAGACTTACCGGTTACCTTCAGGATTATCGGGTTCTCCGCGGAGGCTCCGACGGTATCAACGGATCTTACAGCATATCCGTCCATGGCTGATCTGTTGAATGGTGGAACGTTAACTTCGGAGCGTATATCCTCAGCCAGGATTCTTCCAACACCTTCATCGAGAGGAACCTCCTCAAGACTTAACGTCTTAAACCTCACTTCTCCAAGGAATCTCTGGATAGCCTCATCTACGTTGATGAGGCTTCTAAA
>WAQA01000251.1 GCA_015520475.1 Candidatus Bathyarchaeota archaeon
CTACACAATCATAGCTGAGATACTGGACAAGAAAGGCTCCATGACCGATACTGATCTACTGAAGGCCCTACAGGCAGTCTACAAGGATATAAGCTTCAATGATTTAAATAAGACTTTAATGCGTATGGAGATAGCTGGGAAGATCCATGTGTCAATGCTCATGAAAGGAAAGAGGCTTGTGGAGCTTAGAAAAAGGTGAAAGGAGATTCTAGGTGGAGATCTGCTCCTTGACGTCCTCTAGCTTCTATAGGATGTGGGGTTCCATCATCTCGGCTGGTTCTGCTTCTAGGGGGTGCCCATCGACTATTGTCCATCACCCCTCTAAACTTTCCCTCCCTCATCAAGAAATGATGCATCACAATTTAAGCCTTCCAAGAACAACAATCCATTCCACACCTGAAAGACCCGGCTTTCCAGCCATTCCTAATAAAGACTGATAGGCACCCTGAATTCTTCCATTCTATTTCTATACTGAGCCTAAAACAAGTCTCCCTAGGAAGTCTATTCCCTTTGGGACAGCTGTCTCCTCAGGTTCCTCACCTTCATACTCCAATGATAAGTAGCCATTATAATTGTTTCTTCTAAGTATATCCATGACTCTGCGATAATCTATCCTCTTCTCCTCCCAGAACGAATCTAACCCCAACCATCCTAGACCGAACTCGTATGTCTTGGCGTGGCAGAATATTACGTACGGCGCTACCTTCTCCATCTCCTTATATGCCTCCTCACCTAAACCGAAGTTTCCGAAGTCTAGGACAACACCATACCATTCAGAATCCACGCCATTAACTATCTTAAGTATATTATCGGCTGTCGATACTACGCCTCCATGATTCTCTATCCCCATAACAATCCCCTTCTCAATAGCCCTCGGCAGACACTCCCTTATACACTTCACATTCATCTCGATAACTTCTTCTTCAGGTGTTCCCCCAGGCATATGTATAACGTCTACCCTCAAGACCGGGGCTCCCATGTAGGAGGCAATGTCAATCCACTTCTTTATCTTCTTAACTGGATCGCTGATAGGCTCCTGTCTCCTAGGAGATATCGATGTAAACTTGTAGGATGGGTGGATTGTCACTGCGGCAACGTCTATTCCAAGATCTAAGGTTAAAAGCTTCAGTTTCTTAAGAGAATCCGAGTCCGCTGTTAAATGCATATCCAAGAGTTCAACCCCATCAACTCCGAGATAAAACATCTCATTCATGAAATCTTCTATATCCATTAATCCCTTCTCAAAGGATCTATGATAAGAGTATGTTGAGCAGCCAACCTTCAACTCTACACAACCTCAAGGAATAATTGATATGAAAGACTATTTTTATCTTTCCCATCCTAAAAACATCTTTAGAGCACTATATATGAAAAATCTAAATCAGACAACTGAGAAGATATTAATGATTAAACATGTTAAGGCTTGGTCTTCACATCTCAATTTCGGGATCCATCGATAAGGCTGTGGACAGAGCGGTTAAAGCAGGCTGCAACACCTTCCAGATATTCACGAGGAACCCACGTGGCTGGCGTTCAAAACCTCTAGATCAATCTGAAATAGAAGCCTTCATAAGGAAGGCTGATCAATATGATTTAAATCCGATATTCGGTCATATGCCATACCTGCCGAACCTAGCTTCACCAAAAAATGAAGTCTACGAAAAATCAGTTGAGTCACTTACATCCGAGATCATAAGATGTGAAAGGTTGAGGATACCGTTCCTCGTCACCCATCTCGGCAGCCACTTAGGAGCCGGGAAGGCAGAGGGTTTCAGAAGAATAATCGAGGCGATAAACTCTTCATTCTCTAAAACAAGCGGCGAGGTTATGCTTCTACTAGAGAATACTGCTGGAACAAGGAATAGTATGGGCGGATCATTCGAGGACATAAGATACATAATTGATAATGTAGAGGATTCGAGTCGTCTAGGCGTCTGTTTTGACACCTGCCATGCATTTGCAGCCGGATATGATCTGAGATCAACCGAAGCGATCGAAGAGACAATTAAGAGATTTGATGAGATAATAGGTTTCGAGAGATTGAAGCTTGTCCACTTAAATGATTCAATCGGTGATCTAGGTTCGAGAATAGATAGGCATGAACATATAGGG
>WAQA01000252.1 GCA_015520475.1 Candidatus Bathyarchaeota archaeon
ACATCATCATCTTCTCCGTAAACTGCGAGTTTGAGAGACTCCTTTACGCCACCAACAGTTTTAATGTAGCCATCTCCAAAGAGGTATCCAATTATCTCAGCCATTCTTCGGTCAAATCTTTTGGGATAAGTTATCTCCTTAGGAGGCCTTCCCCCCCTTTTGATTCTCTCTGGGACTCTCAGTTCGGGGTCTCTTCTGCTGAAGAGAAACTCCCTCTGCAGAGCTAGGAAGTCACGGGACGATATTTCTTTAAGTTGCTTCCATACATAATTCCCATCCTCATCTATAACCCTAAAGTAATGTTCAGGCGTGGCGATTATGGTGTATCCCATTTTAGTCCTGATCTTCCATGCTTTCTTAGGACCATTATCGAAGAAGATTCTTGCTTCGGAGATTCCTATATCTGTCATGACTCGAATCTTCAAATTTGGAGATTCATCGCCCAAATCTCCTAACTTAATCAGCCCATTTTCAGTCGAGATCAAAGTATCCTTTGATAAACAATTGGGCAGAAACTCAAGCCTGGTCATGACCTTGTAGAATTCCCTCTCCGTCTCCTTCACGTCGGCTGTTCTATCATATATCCTGTCAGGGGCGGCTATGGCCTTAGCCACCCTACGGAACATCTCAGCAGGCGTCTCTATAACGTTTCCCTTATCATCCTTCCTGAGATATCTCCTCTCAAGCACGCTTACAGCGTTAACGGTAAGTTTTAAGTCGTCTATAACCCCGAAGAGCCTCTTCTTCTCCCTTATCTCTGCCCGTTCATGCCTGTAGAGGATATATGCCTTTGCCACCTCAGCATATCCATTCTTGATCAGAACCTCCTCGACGATGTCCTGTACATCCTCGACGCTTGGAATCTCCCCCCTAAACCTCCCCTTTAAAACCTCCACAACTTCCCCGGCTAGTCTACCGGCCAATTCACGGTTTCCCATACCAACGGCTCTCATAGCCTTATAAATGGCATTTGATATCTTCCTCGAATCAAAATCTACTATGCGCCCATCCCTCTTACGTATCTTCGAGATCTCCTCACTCATGAAATTTCACATTCAAAAGTCTTCTATTAATGATCTCGTCACAGCCTCCTATTAACGTTACCGTACAGAAATCTGGATATGTTGGCTGGAGAAGTCCTGGACAGTGAACCGTTAACCCCAAATTAACTCTTAACTCTCCGTTCCCCATCATTATTCATATGGATTATACGTCTATTGGATGATGGTGCAGTTGCAGGTGCATGTGAGAAGAGCCTCAACCAAGGACCTAAACAGAATCTACAAGATTGAACTTGAATGCTTCGGTGAGAACGCCTTCACAAAGAATCTACTCTCGTATCTCCTATCCGCTGATGGAACCGTATGCCTCGTCGCCGAAGTGGATGATCAAGTGGTAGGCTTCATAATGGGCTGCTTAGAATTTGACGGCGAAGTTAAAGGTCACATATTCACATTGGATGTTTCAGAGGATTATAGGAGGAGGGGGATCGCCTCTAAACTTCTAGGATCAATCGAGAAGAGTTTCTTGGATGCTGGGGCTGGAAGCTGCTGTTTAGAAGTCCATGTAAAGAATTACGCAGCCTTAAACCTCTACAGAAGGAATGGTTACTCGGTGGAGAAGATCATAAGGAACTATTACGGTCCAGGCTTGGATGCATATGTCATGAGAAAGAATCTGACCGAGAATCGATGATCAATCTACTTCTCCTCTAATGCTACAGCCCTAATCCATGAAGAATCCAACCCTCTAATCTTGATTGGAAGCCCTATAAAGAAGACTCTGGACTTCGAAACCTCCTCAAGGTTCACAAGGTTCTCTATGATCGGTATATCGTTCATGAGGAGGTTCTTATGGGTAGCCATCTCCTCATATGACTCCTCAACCCGTATATTCTGAACCCCAAGCATCTTTATATTCCTCTCAACCATGAACCTTGAAGCGTCCGATGAGATGTAGGGCATCTCATCCCTCCTGAATGGACTCCACATCAGAAGGATATCCCCCTCCTTAACCCCTCCTAGATGATCCGGCCTTATAGGCTGACCTGAACCATTGATGGGCTTCAAGAAATCAAACTTGAGGACTAATGCTTCTCCAATGAACGTTTCTATAGGCATCTCAGAGGATGATCTCCCCCCATCTATGTAATGCGCAGGCATCTCAACATGTGTCCCTATATGAGACTCAGTTTCAACCCAGTGCATGAATGTCCTATCATGTGCATAAATGAACTGTCTGATCTCTAACCTTCTACGCTCTCCTCCATGAGTGTACTCTCCATTCACCCTTAAAACTCCAGGTTTAAGCTCAACTGACAAGTCAATTATCCTGTAATCTCCAAGATCAATCATCACTATCCACTTCCCATGATAGAAAAGAAATCTTAAACCAATAACTTAAAATCCTTTCGGAATCCATCCTCTGAAATCTAAGATAAAGATAAAAAAGGGCTTAGGAACATATAAGAGATTCAAAGTTCCGGCGGTGACATGTCATGGATGTTTTAGCCCTTCTAGAGAGGAATGATAGGGATGAAATCGCCGATAATAGGATGACATTCTATAGTAGCGGTTTAGGTGGGAAGAGCATCTTCTACTGGAACGGCAGCTCAAACAATTTTGGAGATGCATTTGAGGGAGATGAATGTCCACTTGAAATCTATGATGCTGATGATCCGCAGAGAAGATTCCATCTTGCCCAGAGATACTTCAACTCCTGGAGACCTGACAGAATAAGATCCCAATATCTAACCCATCTACAAATCAATGTTATCGAGGAGAAGACAATCTACAATGACGTCTTCATAGATAAGATTACACTCTCAAATCAAGGTGAGGATGTGAAGTCCCTCCTCATAATACTGTCGGGCCATCCGAGAGGGAGAGCCGAGATAAATGTTGGGGAGGATTACATTCACGTCTATGAAATTGAAGGTTCCATGAGGGGCATACATAAAATATTCGGGTTTGATCAATCGTCTGAATTGAAGG
>WAQA01000253.1 GCA_015520475.1 Candidatus Bathyarchaeota archaeon
CCACATATACCCTTTAGGGTCAGCAGCATCAAAGTGGATTTCCCAACTCCTCTAGGTGCTCTTATAAGGGTTGCTGAACGGGGATGAAGCTGGTTCAGAACGATCATATGGATCGCTTCTTCGTTTCCTACGAATCGCTTCTTGATCTCCCTCTCCAAATCTAATATCTTACTTCTTATGTTCATTCCGTCTTTCTTCTCCGGCGTTATTCTCTTATACTGTAAATAATCTCCATAAGAGTAGTATGATGATGACTGCGAGCCCAGCTATTATAAACTTTAAGATTCTTATTGTTCCACGTTGACGAATATTTTCCTTCTCTAACTCTGAAAGTCTATGCTTCAGCATAGCGGCTACACCCCGCTCCATCACAACGGTCTCCTTAAGTTTCTCTCCGAGATATAGGGAGCCAAGCATGTCTGATGGTTTAGAAGAGAATCTTCTTTCTCTCCCATCTTCCCAGGAGATTTTGGCTCCATCCACTCTTATAGGGCTTCTCCTAGCTTGCTCCTTTAGAAACTTAAGGAATCTTTCGCTTACCATACTTTTAACCCATCTGACTATATTAATTACATGTTGTGAAATATTTACTTTTCTTGTTTGTTCAAGGTAGCATAATCCCTCAACATCTACACCCTTAAATCGGTATACTACAATTCTATATATCTTGGAGGAGATGTTATGCCGCATCCCTACATCCCAAATGATCATGAAGAAACAATTAGGGAGATCATGAAGTCTATAGGGATAAAGGATGTTGAGGAACTCTATTCTGATGTGCCATATAAGATCCGGCTTAAGAGAAGAATGAAACTGCCGGATCCACATTCTGAGATGGAAGCCAAACGTGAAATAGAGAGGATGTTGAGAAGGAATAGTACAGTTAAAGAGTTAATATCCTTTCTTGGGGCGGGTGTCTGGAATCATTATGTGCCGGCAGTGATCGATGAGATAGTCTCTAGAGGAGAATTTCTTACGAGCTACACTCCATACCAAGCTGAGATAAGCCAGGGAATGCTTCAAGCCCTCTTCGAGTATCAGAGCATGATATGTGAACTCTTAGAGATGGACGTCGCTAACTGTTCAATGTATGATTGGTCTTCATCTTTAGGTGAAGCAGCTAGGATGGCTGTCCGTGTTACTGGTAGAAGAGAGATCATAATCCCCCACTATATAAGCCCTGAAAGATTAGCTGTTCTAAAAGCATATAGTGAACCCGCTGGAATCAGGATTCTAGAGGTTAAACAGAAGATCTCTGACGGTCAGATAGACCTTGAGGACTTGAAATGTAAAGTGTCAGATAAGACGGCTGCGGTGTACGTGGAGAACCCCTCATATTTAGGCTTCATAATAGAAGATGTCAAGGATATCTCTGAGATAATCCATGATGCTGATGGCCTCTTTATAGTTGGCGTTGACCCTTCATCTCTAGGTGTTCTGAAACCTCCGGGAGATTATGGAGCTGACATAGTCGTCGGTGAGGGGCAGCCCCTCGGAAACTATATGAGTATGGGCGGATCGCTTCTAGGAATATTTGCATGTAGAAGTGAAAGTAGGCTTATCAGGCAGATGCCCGGTAGAATAGTGGGGATGACTAGAACCAAGGATGGGCGGAGTAGAGCCTTCTGCCTAGCCTTGCAGACCCGTGAACAGCATATTCGCCGTCATAGGGCAACATCGAACATATGCACCAACGCTTCTATGACTGCCCTTAGAGCAGCTGTTTACATGGCTCTTTTAGGCCCGGAAGGCTTCAAGGAGCTCAGTGAAATAATCCTGTCAAAGACTTACTATATGATTAAGCGTCTCTCAAGGATTGATGGTGTCAAGACGCCGATATTCAAATCAGCCCACTTCAAAGAGTTCACAGTTAACTATGACCAAACCTCTAGATCCGTTGATTATGTGAACAGGGAACTGCTTAAAAACGGTATTCTCGGCGGTAAACCATTAAATTCAGAGTTTCCAGAGCTAGGTGAAACTTCTCTCTTCTGCGTCACGGAATTAACCAGTCTCGAAGAGATGGATCGTCTGCTGAGCGTTTTAGAAGATGTTCTAGGAGGATAGGGTGATGGGAGAGTTTAGGCAGGCAAGATGGGTTGAACCGCTTGTCTTTGAGATCAGCAGGGAAAGTAAGAGAGGACATAGATTTCCAAGGATGAATGGGTTGTTAAAGGCTGCTTTGAGGGAAGCCTTGAAGGATATGCCGGAGAATCTCAGGAGAGAGAAGAGAATAGATCTTCCATGCCTCTCAGAGGTTGATGTTGTAAGGCACTTTACAAGACTCTCTCAGATGAGCTTTGGAGTTGATACAGGTCTCTATCCCCTTGGAAGCTGCACAATGAAGTATAATCCTAAAGTAAATGATGCAGTAGCATCCTCAGACAGCATCCGTTACATTCACCCATACCAGCCTGAAGAGACAGTTCAGGGTATACTGGAGATAATGTATACTCTGTCCTCATGGTTTGCTGAGATAACTGGAATGAGTAAATTCTCTCTTCAGCCATCAGCCGGTGCTCAGGGAGAGTTGACGGGAGCATTAATAATCAGAGCCTACCATAAACGTAATGGGGAAGGCGATGTTAGAGATGAGATTATAGTTCCGGATTCTGCCCATGGAACTAATCCTGCAAGCGCTGCGATGGCTGGATTCAAGGTTATCGTGGTTCCCTCAGACATGAATGGATGTGTAGATATAGAAGCCTTGAAAGAGGCTGTTTCATCAAGAACTGCTGGCTTAATGCTGACGAACCCGAACACGCTTGGAATATTCGAGGAGAGAATCTTAGAGATCTCTGAGATAATCCATGATGCTGGAGGTCTGCTCTACTATGACGGGGCGAATATTAATGCCATACTTGGAAAGGTTAGACCTGGAGATATGGGCTTTGACATTGTACATTTAAACCTTCACAAGACCTTCTCTACTCCTCATGGTGGGGGAGGCCCTGGATCCGGTCCTGTAGGAGTAAAGGAGCACCTGAAAGACTTCCTACCCGTTCCGCTTGTAGATTTTGACGGTGAACGATACTACCTCAACTATGATGTTCCCTATAGTATCGGTAGGGTTAGAGCATTCTATGGATGCGTTGATGTTCTTCTTAAAGCCTTCATGTACATATTGATTATGGGTGCTGAGGGACTTGAGAAGGCCTCGGAGATATCTGTCTTAAACGCTAATTTTCTAGCCCGTAAACTCTCGGAGATTAGAGGCTTCAGTCTTCCATATGGAAAAGATAAGCCTAGAAAGCATGAGTTTGTTTTAAGCTGCTCTGATCTCAAGCATGAGACGGGAGTAACTGCTAGAAATGTCTCTAAGAGGCTGCTTGACTACGGGATTCATGCGCCTACAATATACTTCCCGCTCATAGTGAAAGAGGCTCTTATGATCGAGCCTACCGAAAGTGAGTCTATTGAGAGCCTAAAAGAGTTTGTCAATGTCTTTGCCGAGATATCTAATGAGGCCTACATGAAGCCTGAGCTTGTGTTGGATGCGCCGCATAATACTTCAGTAAGTCTTGTAGATGAAGCCGCAGCCTCACATCCAAAGACTATGTGTCTGAGCTGGAGAATGTATAAAAGTAAACTTTTGAGTGGTGAACGGGTTAAGGGTTGAGGCTTATCTCCGTCTCTCCATCCAGTTAATCATTAATCTCTCCTCCTCCATCCATATCTCCACCTATCATAGAATGGGAAGTCAACGGTTACAGCTTCAACTCTTCTTCCCCTAATATCTACTTCAACATTCACTCCTGCTCTGGCATATTTCCTAGAGATGTATCCCATTGCTATTCCAGTCTTCAGTATGGGGGAGAATGTTCCGCTTGTTACGTATCCTATCTCCTTTCCATCCATAAATATCTTCATGTCTTGTCTCGGTATTCCTCTCCCAGTAACTTTAAATCCAACCCTTAACTTTTCAGGTTTCCTTCTCAACTGCTCTTCTAAGGCTTCCCTTCCAATAAAGTCCCTCTCATCAAAGGAGACTCCGATGTCCATTTTAGCTTCGATCGGTGTAACATTCTCATTTAGCTCATTACCGTAGAGGCAGTATCCAGCTTCAATCCTCAAAGTATCTCTGGATGCAAGTCCGCAAGGTTCAACCTTGAATTTCTCTCCGGTCTTCAATATTAAACTCCAAAGGCGGTCTCTTATACGCATCGC
>WAQA01000254.1 GCA_015520475.1 Candidatus Bathyarchaeota archaeon
AAGATTCTACCTCCAATATCACTTGTAAATTTTACTAGGTCGCATAGGTAATGTTCCGTTAGTCTTCTGATGTTCTTGTCTGGATGTGTTATGTGGAGGCCTTTAGGGGTCACTAAAAGCCAATGTGTCCCGACAACCTCGATGTTATATGAGGCTGCTAACTCCTTTATTTTCCTTCTCTCCTTCTCCCCAACCTTCCTAATGTCATCTGAGATTGTAAATGGAGCTATTTCTATTCCTTCATAACCGAGATCCGATATGTAATCTAGAATCATATTTAGACTCCAATCTTCAAAGAGCTCATTGCAGATTGATATCTTCATTCTATTCTCTATCTCCTATCCGTCTCTATTAGCTAGCATATATTCTCCCAGCTTAGATTTATATTCTCTTGTTGCTGTCGACGAAGATTAGCGTCTACTTGTGGATATCCGCTAATTGGAGATTGAAGAGGTGAAAGATCAGTGTTATGATTCTTTGAGGCTGAGAAGGTCTCTTTTACGTCTATTCTCGGCCGGTGTTAGGTTATGTGCTCAATTAATATCTTTACTCCTAGCCCTATGAGGATTAATCCGCCTAATCCCTCAATCTTCCTTTTTAGGATGGCGCCGTATCTCTCTCCTATAAGCACACCTAGAAAAGAAAATGAGAATGTGACGATGCCTATAATCGCGGCTGGTGTTAAAATGTAGATTTTCAAGAGGGATAAGCTTAATCCCACGGCTAAAGCATCAATACTTGTTGCGATAGATAATATTAATAGAACGTGTGTGTCCAGTGGATTCATCATTCTCTTCTCTTCCTCTCTTCCAGCGGCTTCATATATCATTCTGCAGCCTATCAGGCTTAACAGTCCGAAGGCTATCCAGTGATCAATTCCAGAGATAAGATTGATTATGTTAACTCCGGCTGTCCATCCTATGAGGGGCATGAATGCTTGGAAGGAGCTGAAGAAAAATGCTATTTTGAAGATGTCGACGAAGTCTAAATGTTCAGCTGTTAATCCGCTTGTGATTGAGACGGAGAATGAATCCATCGCTAGACCTACTGCTATAAGTAATACTGTAAACAGGTTCATCCGTTGTTTCTCCCCTCAAGGTTGATGCTTTCCTTTGATCTGTCAGGTGGAATGCTGTTAGTCTGGTTGGGTCTCCCCTATAAAGTTTTAGTTGTATATGTCCGCTTGCTGTAGAGGCGGCTGCAGATTGAGAAGTTTCAGTGGTTATGGCTGGCGCTGCCCATCTCCCGAAGGGTGCTGAGAGGACATCTTAACCCTTATGCTTCTTAGCTATTATCATCGTGTATGTTAAGAGTATGTTTGGGTTGGATCTAATCCTGTTTATTAAATCGTCCAGTTGCTGGAGGCTTCCAACTTTAACTTTGGTTATCACGTCGTATTCGCCGTATAACTCGTCTACTTCAACAACTTCTTTATAGCTTGCTATTTTCTCGCATACTTTCCTTTCAGAGCCTGAACTTACTGTAAGCATGACGTAGGCCGTGACCACCATCCATCTTCTCCTCCGATAAGCACCCCTTCTTATCGATAGCTTCGAACCTTTAAAAGTTTCGCCTTTAAGCGGTCTTTATACGGGGCTGTTAACTGATGGGCGATCCCTCCATATGTGAAGCGAAAAGTTTATATATAACTACCATACTTTATGGAAGATGCGGGTTTAACCTCGCGCTGATTCTGACCCCAATATGAAGAATCAAAGCAGAGTTAACCCTATCTAAAAATAATGGAAGGAGAAGTATTGGAAGGGGAAGGATCCATGAAGAGAACGGAAGAAAGACTGGTTACACGTCAGATGTTGAAGGATAGATGCCCTGAATGTGGAGGAACAAATCTTATTCATGATTATGATACTGGAGAGACTGTTTGTGGTGATTGCGGCCTAGTTATCCAAGATGTTATGATGGATAAGGGTCCAGAATGGAGAGCTTTCACTCAGGAAGAGAAGGAATCTAGAAGCCGTGTTGGAATACCAACTTCATTCTCGGTTCATGATAAAGGGCTCTCCACATCTATAGGTCGCGTTGATAGGGATGCTTTCGGCCGGAAGCTGCCTCTTTCAACAAGGCTTCAGATGTGGAGGCTTAGGAAGTGGCAGATAAGATCCCGTGTACACTCATCTATCGATAGAAACCTTGCTCAGGCAATGGCTGAACTTGATAGGTTATCTGATAAAGTTTCTATTCCGGGGCCGGTGAAAGAGAAGGCTGCCGTAATCTACCGTAAAGCCCTTGATCGAGGATTGGTACGTGGCAGATCAATAGCTGCCATAGCAGCAGCTTCTCTTTACGCTGCATGTAGAATAACGGGAACCCCAAGGAACCTTAGAGAGATTGCGGAGGCCAGTCTTGTAAATAGGAAGGATGTGGCTAGATGCTATAGGCTCCTGCTCCGAGAACTTGACATTCACATGCCAATAGCTGATCCAATGACGTACCTCACAAAGATAGCTGAGAAATCTAATGTCTGGGGTAAAACATTAAGTATTGCGGCTAAGATTCTTCAGGAAGCAAAAGAGAAGCGTGTATCAGCTGGTAAGGATCCTACAGGCTTAGCTGCGGCAGCACTATATATTGCATGTATGCAGACGGGTGAAAAGAAGACTCAGAAGGACATAGCTGACGCTGCTGGAGTAACAGAGGTTACTGTTAGAAACCGCTACAAGACGCTTAAGAGACAACTGAACCTAGAAACACCTGACTAAAAGAACTCTCTAAATCATCTATTTAAACGTTAATACTTGCCTCTGACGCTTCAGTTATCTCCCTGCTTACTGAGGTTCCGACGCCGAAGGCTTCAGCTCCTGCTTCACCTAACACTTTAACAGACTCCATTAACTGGAGGCCTCCATAAATCCTACATAGCCCAAAATAAGTTGATGGCTATCGTTCGATATGCTCTCTATCTCTGCAGTGTCACTGTACCTCTATGTTCTCTTCTGGATAACCCATCTGTATAAGGAAGTTATAGGCCTTCTCTCTTTGATCCCCTTGAAGCATTATCTGTCCATTCTTAGCTGTTCCGCCGCATGCACAGTAAGTCTTCATTTTCTGAGCTAAACGGCTTAAATTCACATCCTTATTGTCGATCCCGTCGATAATTGTCATTGCCTTCTTGAACTTCCTGGTCTCTAAACGAACCTTAATCTTCTGTTGTTCTTTACTGATTTCTCCGCAAACACAAATATCCTTAGGAAGCCCGCAAATCGGACAGATCTCAGCCATTATGCATTCCTTTACTCCTTTTCCTCCATTCTAAGATAAGAGTGGAGGAATATTTAAAACTTTACTGTTTCCCTCTTACGGTTGGATTGGATAGTCTGATCCCCTTAAGACTCTGTGAATCGCCTACTCTCCGGACGGGGCCTTCTCGCGGATAAGCTTAGATAAAATTGGTTATTCTAAAGAAGTTCCATCAACAATTTATCTGATGTAGAAAATGTGTGGAGCATGAATATCCTATAGGATATCAGGTAATTTCTCAAGCTGGTTTAGAACGTATTGACGGATCTCTGATGGTTTAGGTAGTGGAGCAACTATCTTTCCATTCTTGATCAAGGGCTTAAGCATTCCTTCCATTTCAGATCCGCATCTCTCACATTTAGGTGGCTTCTTATTGAACGGTAGGATAATGTCAGCCAT
The DNA here is from genome assembly GCA_015520475.1 of Candidatus Bathyarchaeota archaeon. Taxonomy (GTDB): domain Archaea; phylum Thermoproteota; class Bathyarchaeia; order Bathyarchaeales; family WAQA01; genus WAQA01. Next base: position 3,658 of record WAQA01000254.1, read on the forward strand.
ACATGATGGACAACGCCAAACCTGCTTCTTACAGCTGAGCTTCCCTCTCTTCGCTGAAGGTTTACCTTCAACTTCTATTATATCCAATGCGAAGTCAACTGTCGGCGCGTTGCTTACTGAGGTTCCGACGCCGAAGGCTTCAGCTCCTGCTTCACCTAACACTTTAACAGACTCTTCATCTATCCCTCCAGACACAAAAATCTTTACATGTCTGTATCCTCTCACATCGAGTTCCCATCTGACCTCCCTTATTATCTCTGCGAAGTCTCCCCTCCTTGATCTAGGCGTATCCAGCCTTACAGCTGCTAGACGATCCCTTAATGCCTCAGCTGCCATAATAGCCTCGTTCTTCTCGTCTGAATATGTATCAGCTATGCATACCCTTGGAACATCGGATGATATCACCTCATCGAATGCCTTCCAAGCCCTAACCTGATCGCCCATCGCGATTATGAGTGCATGAGGCATCGTACCGATCGGCTTCTTTCCTATGACTTCAGCTCCTTTAAGGCTTGAAACTCCATCGAATCCTCCAATATAGGCTGCTCTGTCAAGCATCGGGGAGATCGCTGGATGCATCCTCCTTATGCCGAAAGCCACAAGCATCTTGTCTCCGGCAACCTTCCTTATCCTAGCGGCTTTAGTTGCAACTCCAGTTGACTGGCAGAGAAAGCCGAGTAGCGGCGTTTCGAGAATACAGAATGCTCCGTATGGTCCCTCTATGAAGGCTACAGGCTCCCTTATCCCTCTTGAGTCCTTCGGATAAAATATGGAGCCTTCAGGCATGATGTAAAGGTTAACTGGACATCCTTCGAAGAGGCGGGCTGCCTCTTCAACTCCGCATAAAACACCCCATTGCCAATTTTCTGGAAGGCCTCCCGGAGTTACTTCAGCAACCACCTTAACCTTGTCCATCCCCTTCTCCTCAAGTATCCGTTTCGTCCTCACAAAGTATATGTCGGTTGTCTTTCCCTGCTTTATTTCTGAGTCGTCCGCGTAGAAGAAGAGCCGCATATCTGCCTTATCACCTCATAATTGAATGACGTAACATCTATCTTAAAAATCTGAGTGTATAGGCTTGCTGTTCTCTCCTTCTAAGCCTTAAACGTCCCTTTCTGTTGTCTGGTAGTCATATGTCCAATTAGAGCTGGAGACATTAAATCTTGCCTGTGACATATGTCAAATCTGATGAAGCAGCCGTCCCCTCTTAGTTTGGCTATTATCCTATAAACCTATGAAATCATTAAGCCTCCATTAATGAAGATATCAAGTTGAAAGGTGGAACGGGAATGAGCGATACAGTTAATAATCTGTATGTTTTAGGTCTTCTCATGCCGGTCTGCGCTGAATGCGTCTTTATGGAGGATCCATCGCCTACTATCATAAGATGCCGATTGAAAGGTACATATCACTACCTCGATGATCCTGCATGTGAATCTTTTAAGCCATACAGAAGAGATGGGAAGAGGAGAGGTTGATTTTTAGCTTACTAGATCCTTTTGGGATATGCTATTCCTCAATCTAATTCTTTCTTTTAGAGGATTGGTGTTTGCATATAACCTCGTAAAGTATCCTTGCTGCCTGTATCGATGTTACTCCATTATCATATATCGGTGTGACCTCCGTTAGATCAAATATGATGGTTCTTCTATCACATATCTCACATAATATGTCTAGGAGAGTATTTATTGATAGTCCGTCAGGCTCTGGATTCTGGACGGCTGGTGCAAAGGCAGGATCCAGAACGTCCATGTCTACTGATATGTATATCTCCTCGTAATCTCTAATAGTCTCCTTTATTCTCTCCACAACGGATCTGTAGCCATTCCTGATTATATGTTGTGAAGTGATGAATCTAATCTTTCTCTTTTTTGCATATTCCAGTTCCTCTTTGCATGCTGCTCTAGTTCCAACTTCAATTATCTCCTTGACAAGGTTCTCTTCGCTTATTCTATGCATGAATGTTGCATGGCTAACTGTCAGGTTCATAAATCTCTCTCTTAGGTCTAGGTGAGCATCGAAGCTGATTAATGCGGCTTCTCCTTTAAGGTTCTTAGCAGCCCCTAAAGTCAATGTATGTTCTCCACCTATCAGCACTGCTGTCTTATTCATCCTGAGGACCTCTCCAACGACAAGCTCTATTCTTTTAATGTTTTCGTTTATGTCTCCAGTGAGGTCTATATCTCCCAGATCATGGATTCTTATATCCTCCAAGTCAATGTTGGATCTGAAACTGTAAGTTTCAATGTTCAGCGAAGCCTCTCTTATGCTTGATGGTGCAAACTTTGATCCAGAACGGTAGGTGCCTGTAATATCTAATGGGACACCTATAATCACGTAGTCTGCCTCGTCAATCTCTTTCTGGACGCCGCCGAAAAAAGTCTTAGAAGTATATAGCGCTGTATAATCCATACCTTTATTAGCTCCCGATAAATTGTTTTATAAGCAAAATATGCAATAATGTAGATATCCTTTACTGTTGATGCTGTTTGAGGGATGGCAGATGAAGATTAAGATAACTGATAAAGCTGTGTTTTCAAGTTTCTATTTTATCTCCGGAATCATCATGCTGGTTCTGCTTATATTATCTGGTGGGAGGATGATACATTTAGGCTTCATAGGATCCCTCAGTATATTGGCGTCGTATGGTTTAAGTAGGAGGCGGAGATGGGCGCTCCTACTTCTAGTAATCGTTTTCTTTACAGGTTTAACTCTTAGTCTCTCCACGATATATGCTGCGTCAATCTTCTTTGGGTTCGATTTTGATGCGGTTCTAATCTATGCAGTGGCATCTCTCTACTTGATGATGCTTATAGTCTCATTCTTAAATGCTCTCTTAAACAGGGAAAAATTTGATTAATAATAGATAATCCATATTTTACTCTGTGTCTCTCATGCTCTCCTCTATTCAAATATTGGTTTTCATCGGTATGGTTCTCTCCGCGTTAGTTCCATGCATCTTAGGCCTTAACAATCATATACTGCTGTATCTAAGTAGGAAGAAGATTAGGAGATTGAAGACTCCAAGACTTAATGAATGGCCTATGGTAACTATCCAGATCGCCACATACAATGAGGGAGACATTATAGCTAGTACCCTAGATAAATGTTTAGAGATGGATTATCCTGAAGATAGATTAGAGATTGTAATAGTTGACGATTCAACTGATGAGACAATAGAGGTGCTTAGAAGGTATGAGGCTAAGTACAGCCATAAAATCCGGGTTATTCACAGGTCAAGCAGGGAAGGCTATAAGGCTGGAGCGCTTCAGACAGCTATAAGATACTCTAGAGGAGACTTCTTCTTAATCCTCGATGCTGACACCAGACCTCAAAAAGACTTCTTGAAGAAGACCATTCCATACCTTGTTGATGATGAACGGCTAGGTTTTGTTCAGGGAAGAATAGAATATATAGATGACTCATCTTGGCTTGTAAGATCCATCTCAGCGGTTAATAGATGGTATGGATGGTTCCTTCAGTCATCTCTCTCTAAGGGAGATTTCTTCATCGCCTTTCAAGGTCGTGGAGGAGTCTTCAGAAGAGCCGCGGTGGAGGATGTTGGGGGATGGCAGAGCGATACGATAACCGAAGATCTAGATATCTCCTATCGTATGCAGATGAAGGGGTGGAGAGGACTATTTGTTGAGGATGCCGTATGCTTAGAGACTGCTCCCCCATCTTACACTGCAGCAACCGTCCAGTTTAATAGACATTTGAAAGGGCCAATGCAAAACCTGCTTAAGCACTGCTCTAAAATAGTGAAGGCTAATAACCTTAGCATATCTAAGAAGGTTGAAGCCTTAATTCTTATAGCTAATCCGCTGATATATCCTTTCGCCCTGTCCTGTGTGGTATTCACGGCCTTAACTTATATGCTTCTACCTAGAAATTTCCTAGTGAACTTCTGGCTCTCTCCTATAGGGATTCTCTTAGCGATCTTCACATTCATATCATTCCCCTATATATCATTAATAATCTCTTTCCAGCTTCCAGTATTGCTCCTTATAATGGCTTTTCCAGTATTGCTCTTAATAGCTAAGAGAAGGTCTTCAGGTAATTATGCTAAAGGGATCCTCGGCGCTATGTTGATATGGAATGACAACATGTTGAATGGAACAGTATCCCTCGTTGAGATGCTTATCAGAAAAGAGTCTACGTGGACGCCTACACCTAAGATTAAAGGTAAATGTTCTAAGTCAACTGTAAGGGCGTTTTCAGAAGCAATACTTAGGGTGATATCAGCATCACTAATACTTTCATGTATAATGTTAATAACGTTTCAGGGGAGATTCACGATAAATATTTTAGGGTTATCTCTGCCAGCCGTAGGTTGGATTCTTTCATCTTTTATATTGCTGGGAGAGATTTTCCGTTAGGGCTACAGATTTATCGGAGCGTCTTCTCTCCCTATCCACTCCCTCTTCTTTTTCAGGTAGTATAGATATGTTTGATAGGAGACTTCAGGTGGACATCTATGATCAACCATAGGTATATATCCGCCCTCCTCAAGTAGAGGGGTTAATCTTTCAAGTTCCTTGTCTATTGCCTTTCCTCCCTTTATAAGCGCCCTCTTATCTACGCCTCCTATCAGCAAAACTTTCCTGCCGAACATCTCCCTCAACTTATAAGCGTCGGTGAATCTGGCCTCCAATGGAAACATGACGTTTATTCCAGCTTTAAGCCATCCAGGTACGAGGGGGGTTATATCTCCGTCGCAATCAACTACATTTATTGTTACACCATATTCCTTCAGAACATCTGTAACTTTCTTGTATCTTGGAACCATGAACTCTTCGAAGTGGCGGACTGAAAGCAGCGGGCCCTTACTATAACACATATCCTCCCACCATGAGCTGAAGTCAACCTTAACCGAACGTAGAGCTCTCCTTATGATAT
>WAQA01000255.1 GCA_015520475.1 Candidatus Bathyarchaeota archaeon
TCTTTAGGTTCATAGAGTGATTGGAGGCTCTCCCTAACCTCCTCATATCCTCCATTATCAGGTGCCAATCCAAGCCTCTTCGAGACTCTATTGACGTGGGTGTCCACTGGAATGACTGGTTTTCCGGCTGAGAAGAGCAGAACTATATCGGCTGTCTTTGGACCTATCCCAGGCATCCTCATCAATTCGCTGCGGGCTTCACTTAGAGGCTTAGCATGTATAAAGTTTAATGAGCCTCCATAGCGTTCAGCTATTATTCTTGATACATTCTTTATTATCTTAGACTTGTTTCTGTATAGTCCTGCAACCCTTAATGCATCCTCTATCTCTTTTAGGTCGGCTTCAGCAAGCTCTTCAGGGATGATCTTAAATCTTCTCGAGAGCGTTCTATATGCCCTCTCAGTGTTAACCTCAGCCGTTGACTGGCTTATAATGGTTCTTATAAGAACTTTGAATGGATCCTTTACTATCGATTCTAGGTCTGGTACAACATATCTCTCCCTTAATATCTTGAGGATTTCATATGCTCTTTCCCCGTTCCATCCTTAAGCATCCCGGAGAGAATCTACGTTTATGGGAGGGGGAGATGCTAATGGATATTACGGTTTAGATTGGACGGAGTATCAGTCGATGATTCTTAAGTTTAAATCTTATAGTTGTAGTTATTGAATGTCTTTAATGCAGCTTCCAATCCGCTTCCAACATCCAATTTGAAGCCTTGATCTATTAAGGCCTCTCTAAGCGCGATTACTGTCTGGATGACCTCTGCAGGGGACACAATCCCCATACATCCAATTCTAAAGGCTTCACCCTTCATCTTCCCTGCTCCACCTGCTATAACAACGCCGTATCTTTCATCCATCAATCTTCTGACAGTTGCACCGTCAACTTCTTCAGGTCTCCTGAAGGCTATGACGGTGTTGGATCTATACTCTTCCTTGATTGGTATTGGGTTGAGGCCCATATCTTCAATAGCATTATAGAAGGCTTCACTGCATATTCTATGTCTTCTAAATCTGTTCTCAAGTCCTTCTTCACGTATCATCCTTAACGCTTCATCCAATGCGTATAGGAGAGGTAACGCTGGAGTGAACGGAGTCTCATATTTCTCATTGAACCTTCTCATCTGCACGAGATCATAATAGAAGGGTCTCGAAGTCTCCTCTATGAGATTCCATGCATCATCGCTTACAGATATCAATGCTAAGCCGGGGGGACATGCCAGACACTTCTGGCTTCCAGTTACGCATATGTCTATCTGCCAATCATCTACTGGAAGTTTATCTCCGCCTAATATTGAGACTGCGTCAACTAGGAGGAGTATGCCCCTCCTCTTCGCCTCCTCCGCGATCTTAGGGAGATCCCTCACCGTTACGCCGGTTGATGTCTCATTGTAGACTATGGCTATGGCCTTCAAGTCTTCTGTGCAGTCTAGAACTTGACTTATCTGTTCAACGCTGGGCGCGTCACCCCACTCCAAGGATAATTCAATCACTTCTCCCCCTCGCCGCTTCACGCTCTCCTTCAACCTTTCACTGAATAGTCCGAAGACGGGAACTAGAACTTTATCTCCTGGATCAACTATGTTGCTGACTGCACATTCAACCCCTCCAGTGCCGGAGGACGCTAGGACATAGACGTCTCCCCTGGTCTGGAAGAGATACTTGAGGTTTCCAGTTAATTCTCTATAGAGGACTCTGAACTCCTCGCTTCTATGGCTTATCATAGGCTTCATCATAGCCCTCATGACTCTGTCAGGAACGTTCGTTGGACCTGGAACCATAATTAACTTCTTCTCTGGCATAGAATGCTTCTCCAAACTGCACGATAGAATAAAAGGGTGTTTGAGATGAATTTAAGATTTACTTTTAACATAGACTTTTGGGGAGAGGATTATGGCTATAATCACTCTACTGACAGATTTCGGATTGAAGGATCCATACGTTGCTGAGATGAAAGGCGTCATATTATCTATATGTCCAGAGGCTAGGATAGTGGATATTACACATGAAGTGAGAAAGTTCGATGTTAGGGAGGGAGCTTTCATTCTTGCGCAGGCAGCTAAATACTTCCCGGATGGAACGGTGCATGTTGCAGTTGTAGATCCAGGAGTTGGAACTGAGAGGAGGAGCATAATCATCGATGCAGCCCGCTCATCCTATGTAGGCCCGGACAACGGCCTCCTCATCATGGCGGCTAGAATGGAGGGGATAAAGGCAGTATATGAAATTAAGAATCCTAAGTATATGAGGAAGGAAGTCTCTAAGACGTTCCATGGACGCGACATATTCAGCTGCGCCGCAGCATATCTTGCCAGGGGAGTTGCACCATGCATGTTCGGGCCGTCAATAGATGATCCTATTACTCCATCATTCGCTTCTCCAAGGATTGTTGGGGATAGGATTCACGGCGAGGTCATATATATCGATGGATTCGGCAATGTGATCACTAACATCTCATCATCCGATCTTGAGAGGGTTGGAGTTAAACCTGGAATCGAAGTTATGGTTGACCTTAAAGGTAGGAGGGTTAAGTTGCTGGTGAAGGAGACTTATGGCGAGGCAGCGTTGGGTGAACCTTTAACATTGATTGGAAGCAGCGGCTTCCTTGAAGTGGCAGTCAACCAGGGAGACGCTTCTAAAGCCTTTAATCTTCGGATAGGCGATCCAGTGGCGCTGTCAACCCTAACATGACAATGGTAGATTTTCTGGGTTTAGGAGAGGATGTCTCATTGACTTTATGGCTGGGATGATCTAGGCTTTAAATATTCGATTCTCCTCTCAACGCTTTCAAGTTCGCCTCTGTATCCCCTAATCTTCCTTTCGATCTCAGCCTTTCTCGCCTCTATCTCTCTTCTAGAGGAGGAGATCGTGTTCAGCCTCATATCGATCTTACTGTACTCATATGGGTCTCTGCATGTCCTTAACCTCTCAATCAAATCTTTCTCTTCCTGGATTATCGATGACATCTCCCTCTCAACAGCCTTCTTCTCCTTCTCTAACTGTTTAAGATCTTCAAGAATCCGCTTATGCTGCTCCTTTAATTCTTCTAATGGAACCTTAAAGGACATTTATCCGCCTCCTAACCGAGTAATAAAGTATACGCATAATTCTTTTATATAAAGCGTTCCCTACCCCGGAGGGGATGGATGATAAAACCGGTACTAGAGGTTGAGTAGACCTGTTTATTACGTATTCCAAGAGCCAACTCGATGAATTCCGGTATGACATGGGAGATTAGGCTCTGGGATGGTGGACCCCACCGGATGCCAGGACAGAATGGATCAACATAAACATAGAATGGTTTGCCGTTATAGGTGAATCCAGCCTCCCTGCTCTTCCCATATCTAGGCTTCTCAAGTATCTTGAAGGGCCATAACTTGCATGCCATAGGCTTCATACTCTGGAGTCCACAGTACCATTTACCGAATGAATTGTATAGGAAGACGCATGCCCCATCACTTCTTCTCCTAATATAGAATCTGCTTAAGCCGGCTCTTGTAACGCCTACGCCATATCTACGGATCAAGTTCAACCATTCATCGAATCTTAAGACGATATCATACTCTCTACAGCATAATCCACAACAGTTACAATGCCAGGAGTTCACGTATCTCCATGGTACAGGAAGCATCCAATCGAGCACCACCATCTAATCGACAGCGCTGAAACCCTTCCAAGATGAACCTGCATCCCCAGATATATTAATTTATCCTTTTTTATGAGATGGATCAGAAATATTTATCGAATAGTTCAATAATACTTATTTTGGAAATGCAGATAAATGGAAGGAGAAGTCGATCAGCGTTTATTCTTGCAGCCGAACTGATCAGCATATTAG